>MEDZ01000006.1 GCA_001724275.1 Gemmatimonadetes bacterium SCN 70-22 | reverse complement strand
CGCGCTCGGCCACGGCTGCGGGAGCGGCGGTGAGCGTCGCGGCGCCCCCCCCTTCACCACGAGGCTCGCCCCCCGCATCGGCACGCCGCTCGTACCCGCCCTCCGTCCGGGGCGTCGCCGGTGGAGGACGCAGCTGCGAGGCCACGCCCGGAGGAGGAGCGACGCGCCCCCCTTCGCTGGCGCGTGGTGTCTCCACCGGCGTCTCGACCGGCGTCTCGCGACGCGGAGCCCCGTCCGGCCGCCTCCCCGGATCACCCGCCACCGGGGGAGCTGCGCGATACCCTCCACGCACCTCCCCACCGGTCGGTGCCGGACGCGCAGGGGGCGGTGGCCTCACCGCCCCTCCCCCGGCGCCACCGCTCCCGCCCCCGCCAACCTCGCGCAGCACGGCCTCGAGGTCGAGGGTCCGATCGAGGAGGGCGAAGCGGAGCAGGAGCGTCTCGAGCAGGAGCTGCTGCTGCGCGCTGCGGCGAAAGCGCGGCTCGATCTCGGCGACGGCGTTGAGCATGCGGACCAGGTCGCCCGGCGAGAGACGCCCCTTTCGCTGCTGCAGCCCCTCGCGCGCGGCGGCGCTGACGTCCACCCGCGTCGCGCCCAGCGTCACCGCCAGCTGCGCGCGCAGCATGTCGCCCAGCCCGGCCAGGAACTGTCCCAGGTCGACCCCCAGCTCGACCAGGCGCCCCACCGTCTCGAACACGTCACCCGCCCGGCGCTCGGCGATGACGTCGAGGATGGCCAGGTACTCGTCCTCGGCCACCAGCCCCAACGCCTCGCGCACGCGCGACGCGGTCACCCCGCCATCGCCTAACGCGAGTACCTGGTCGGTGAGCGAGAGGGCGTCGCGCATCGACCCGTCGGCCGCCCGGGCGATCATGCCCAGCGCCTCGGGCTCGGCGCCGACCCCCTCTTCGGCGAGCACCGCCGACACGCGCTCGCGGATGTCGGCGGGGCTCATGCGCCGGAAGTCGAAGCGTTGCAGCCGCGACAGGACCGGGGCGGCCGACTGGGCGATCTTCTGCGGTTCCGTCGTGGCGAAGACGAAGACGACACGCGGCGGCGGCTCCTCGAGGATCTTCAGGAGCGCGTTCCACGCCTCGCGCGTGAGCATGTGCGCCTCGTCCACGATGTAGACCTTGTAGCGCCCCGCCCCCGACGGGGCGTACATCGCGCGCTCGCGCAGGTCGCGCGCGTCGTCCACCCCGCGGTTCGAGGCCGCGTCGATCTCGACCACGTCGAGCGACGCCCCCCCGCTCCAGATGCGCTGGCAGCTGGGGCACTCGCCACACGGCTCGCCATCGGCGCGCTTGTTCTCGCAGTTGAGCGCCATGGCCAGCACACGCGCCAGCGTCGTCTTCCCCACTCCACGCGGCCCGCACAGGAGGTAGCCATGCGCCACGCGCCCGCGCGCGATCGCCCCCTTGAGGGTGTTCGACACGTGGGACTGCACGGCCACGGTGGCGAAGTTGCGAGGGCGGTACTTGCGGGCGAGGGCTAGCACGAAACCGGACGGGAGACGAGAGTCGGGAGTCGGGAGTGCGCGGCTGCACCGCGCGCGGCGTCCACCTTCACTTCCGTCTCCTGAAATTGGCCCGCGCGCGTGAGTGACGGGAGGGCCGTCAAAGAAACTCGCGCGGGGCTCCTGGCCGCCTGGCCGAGCACCCGCGCGAATACTCCAGGTCTGACGAAGCAACGCGAGACATCGCGTACCGCTGCTACCTTCGGGGTCCTCACGGGGTTGGCGCGCTTACGCCCTCCGGGACCTGGAGCGAGGGGAAAGCTAGCGGGGTGCCCACCCCCCGACAACCGCCGGCACGGCGGCTATCGCTTCGGGATCACGGGCCACTCGCTCGTGTCGCCGAGTGCGCGCCACGCGTCGTCGAGCCCCGCCAGCACCGCCTCGGCCGCCTGCTCCACCTGCGCCGGCGTCACGTCGAGATGCATGACGGCCCGCACGCGCGTCGGGGTCCAGACCCCCACCCGGACACCGTGTTCGGCCACGCGACGCACCACGTCGTGCGCCGAGAGGCCGGGGGTGAGGTCGATCATCACGATGTTGCTCTCCGGCGGGACGACGCTGGCCGCGATCGCGCGATCCACGATCGACGCGAACCGCGTGGCCTTCTCGTGATCCTCGTGGAGCCGGCCGAGATTGTGCTCCAGTCCGTACAGCGCCCCCGCCGAGGCGATCCCGCTCTGGCGCATCACCCCTCCCAGGCGCTTCCGGTTCTCGTTGGCGCGCTCCATGAGCGCCTCCGAGCCGACGAGCGCGGCGCCGATCGGGGCGCCGAGCCCCTTCGAGAAGGAGACCATCACCGTGTCGGCATGCTGCGCGAAGTCGCGAAGCGGCGTCCCGGACGCGGCCGACGCGTTCCAGAGCCTCGCCCCGTCGAGGTGGATGGCGCAGCCGTGATTGCGCGCCACGTCGTGCATCGCCTTGATCCCCGCCAGCGGCGTGACGAGCCCCCCGGCGCCGTTGTGCGTGTTCTCCAGGCAGACGAGCGAGGGGCGCGGACTCCCCGTCAACGGGGGGCGGAAGCCGCGCTCCAGTGCCTGCGCATCCATCATCGGCCCCTCGCCATGCACGGTGCGCAGCTGCGCCCCGGCGAGCGCCGCCGCCCCCGCCAGCTCCCAGTCGTTGATGTGCGAGCCGAAGTCGGCGTACAGCTCGGTGCCGCGCTCGCAGTGCGTCAGGATGGCGCACTGATTGGCCATCGTCCCGCTCGGAAAGAAGAGGGCGCGCTCCTTGCCCAGGAGCGCCGCCACCTTCTCCTCGAGGGCGCGCGTGGTGGGGTCGCCGTCGAGGACATCGTCGCCGACCTCGGCCTCGGCGATGGCGCGGCGCATGGCCGGCGACGGCCTGGTGACGGTATCGGAACGGATGTCGATGGTCATGAGGTGGGGGCGTGAAGAGCGCGGGGGAGGCGGATTGTATCCAAAAGTAATCGAGACGGGGCGCGCGGTCGTGGCCTACGATTCCAGCGACTCGCGCTGCATCCGGCGCACGCGCCTCAGCTCGTATGCCTGGGAGATCTCGGCGCCAAGGATGAAGATCAGCGCGGAGTAGTAGGTCCAGAACACGAGCGAGACGAGGGCGTAGAGCGTGCCGCCATAGACCGAGCCGGGGTCGTACGACCGGGTCAGCGCCGTCCACGCGTTCCGGGCCACCTCGAAGAGGATCGCCGTCGAGAGCGCCCCCACGGTGGCCTGCTGCCAGCGGATGTGCCGATGGGGGAGGTACTTGTACAGCGCCCAGAAGATGGCGACGATGAAGGCGAAGGCGATCGCGCGCCCGATGACATACTCCACCCCGCCCATGAGGTCCTCGCGCAGCCCGACGGCCACGAGGAAGTCGATGCCGCGCGAGGTGGCCAGCGCGAGGTAGGCGCTGAGCCCCAGGTAGGCGACCAGGAGGATCGAGGAGTAGACCGTCATCTTCACGTCGAACCACTTGCCGGCGATGATGCCGCGCATGGTCTCGATGTCGAAGACCTCGGCGAGTACGCTCCGCAGCGAGCCGAAGAGCCGCGTCGAGAACCAGACGAAGGTGATGGACGCCCAGAGGCCCACGGCACCGCGCGCCTGGATGACGTCGTCGAAGAGGCGATGGATGGGCGAGTCGGCCGTCTCCGCGTGGGGCGGCAGGAAGCGGTCGACCAGGGCCCGCACCTCGAGCAGCGACGCTTCGGGCGTCAGCCGCAACGCGTAGACGACGCCCGAGATGACGAGGAGGACGAAGGGGACGGACGCGAGGAGGATGTTGAAGGCGATCCCCCCGGCGAGGAAGAAGATGTCGTCCTCGCCGCTGTTGACCCAGACGCGGCGCACGTAGTCGGCAAGGGCGCCCGACCCTCGCGCGAGCGTCGAGGCGGTGCGCCGGTCAGCCGGCGTCGCCGCCGCGTCCCGGGATGGGGCCTTCATCCACCGCCCGCTGCGCATCGGCCAGTCGCCGCTCGAGTTCGTGGCGTGCGTCGCGCGCCGCTTCACGCCCCTCGTCCACCGCCCGCGCGAGCTCACGCCGCTTGTCCCGGATGGCGCGCCGCGTCTCGTCCAGCTTGTCCTCGATGGACTCGCGCGCCTCGTCCACGAAGTCGCGACCGCGGGCCAGGGTCTCGTCGGCGACGCCGCGGGCGCGCTCGCGCAGGTCGTCGGCGCGCTCGCGCAGGTCGCCCGCATACTCCCCGGCGCGGCGGCGCGCCCGGCGCGCCTTGCGCCGGATGGCCTGCCGCGTCTCGAGTCCGCTCTGCGGCGCGAAGAGCATCGCCAACCCCGCGCCGATGGCCATCCCTGCCAGCAGGGCGCCCATCGTCGAGCCGGAGCGACGCTCGATGATCACGCGATCGTCATCAGTGGTGGTGCGAGCCATGGGACCCTCCTGGGCACGTGTCCGATGTGGGCTCAGTCGCTGAGCGTGGCGTCGTCGGGGGCGGCTTCCACCACGATGTGTCCGGCCGTGCCGGGCATCGGGCGATGGATCGCCAGCGGCTTGACGGTCTGCTTCACCGCCGCCCTGGTGCCGCCGATGGCGAGCTGGGTGAAGAGGAAGGAAAACTTCGCGTCGTATGCTGCAGCCAGTTTGTCCTTGATGTCCGCGTCGAGGTTCCAGAGCGCCTGCTTGAACGGCCCCAGCGCCTTCTTGCGCGTCTTGTAGTAGAACTGCTCGTCCGAATCGGTGGCCTTGCGCTCGTCCTTCGCGTTCTCGCGCAACCAGGCGTAGATCTCCTCGCGCAGCGCCGCCGGGAGGTGATCGTACAGCATGTTCTGGAAGTTCGTGGCCAGGTGGATCTCGGCCGTCTCGGTGCGCGGGAAGTGATGGAAGGCGTCGTCGGGGAGCGTCGAGGCGCCGTGCTGCACGGCCCCGCTCATCCCGTACTCCTCGCGCGCCACCTTGGACAGGTCCTCGAGCGTCTTGAGGTCGAGCTTCACGTCGGCAATGGAGCCGTCGGGGCGGACGATCCCGCCGTGCGACGTCCCCGACTGCACGGAGATCTTCGACAACCCCACCGTCCCCGGCGCCAGGCGCGCCAGCGTGCGGTTGAAGCCGTCCATGAAGGCGCGCAACTCGGGGACGGTGGAGTTCTCGGTCCCCACCTCCCCGATCTCCCCGCCGATCGAGATGGTGACCCCCTGCGGCTCCCGCGATCGCACGTACGTCGTGATCTCGGCGCACACCTCGTAGTTCTTGCGCTGTTGGTCATCGAGCGATGCGTGCGCCAGGTCGACGAGCGTGGAAGTGTCGACGTCGATGTTGTAGAAGCCCGCCGCGATCGCCTCGTCCGCCAGCTTCTTGACGTTGTCGACCTCACCCTGCGGGTCGGCCGCGTACTTCTTGTGGTTGACCTGGAAGTGGTCTCCCTGGATGAAGAGCGGGCCGCGGAACCCCTCACGCAAGGCGGCACCGATCAGGACCGCGACGTACTCGCTCGGGCGCTGGTCGGTGTAGGCGATCTCGGAGCGGGCGATCTCCAGGATGAAGGCGCCGGCGTCCATCTGCCGCGCGACCCGGAAGATCGACCGGGCGGTGTCGTACGTGGCACCGCGGACGTTGATGGCGGGGACGGTGAAGCCGCGCAGCTCGCCCCGCCCGCGTGCCATGTACAGGTCATGGATCGAGGCCGGGCGAACCCCCGCCGCCTGCCCCAGCTCCCACAGGAGCCAGCGCGCGTAGTCGCGCGCCGTGGCGTCGCCGAAGACGGCGTCGCGCACCACACCATCGAGCTTGTCGCCGTGCAGCACCGACGGGTCGTGGACGGTGATGGCCGAGTCGACTCGAGTCACGGCGAGGCCGAGCGCGGGGTGGGCGGCCACGGGAGCAGCTGCAGGCATGGACGGGCGCTGGAAAGGGAGGTCTGGTGTGTCGTCGGGCACAAAGATACGCCGAAGTCGGCCCCCGTGCATGACCTACATGGGGGCAGAGGGGAATCACCCGATGATGCGCTCGGGATTGGGCTTGGGGAGCCGCGCGAACTCGTCGCGCGCCGCCTCGAAGCCGGGGCGCCCCATCATGCCGTAGGTGAAGCGCTTGCCCAGCTCCACGCCGGGCTGGTCGAACGCATTCACCCCGTAGAGCGCCCCGGCGTAAGCGGTCGCGATCTCCAGCAGCATGACCAGCGCCCCCAGGTGCCAGGGGTCGACCGCCGGGAGCGAGAGGGTCATGCTTGGCCTCCCCCGCGAGGCGAGCGCCCCCGCCGTGGCCCGGCGCTCGATGTTGAGCAATTCCCACAGCGAATGGCCGCCCAGGTACGCCAGGTCGGCGACGTCGCCGTGCGCCCCGGGAATCGTCACGTCGAGCGCCGGCTGCTCCACGGCGACGAAGGTGACCGTCTTGTCGAGCGGACCCTCCATGAAGAGTTGCACCTGCGAGTGCTGGTCGGTGGCGCCGAGGGCGGGGACGGGCGTCGGCCCCACGTGCTCCCCATCCCCGCTCACCTTCCCGAGGCTCTCGGCCCACAGCTGCACGAACCACGCGGCGATGTCGCGCAGGGGGTCGGCGTACGGCATCAGGACGTGCACCCGCTTTCCTCCCTTGGTGTCGGCCAGCCACTGGAGGGTGGCGAACGTCCCCGCCGGATTCCGCGCCAGCTCCGAGGTCGCACAGCGCCGTACCATGTCGCCGGCGCCGGCCAGGAGCGACTCGATGTCGATGCCCACGAGGGCCGCGGGGAGGGTGCCGACCGGGGAGAGGACGCTGAACCGCCCCCCGACGTTCGCCGGGATGTCGAGCGCGGCGAACCCCTCGCGCCTGGCAATGGGGCGCAGCGCCCCCTTCTCCGGGTCGGTCACGAAGACCAGGTGCCGCGCCAGCGGCAGCGCCTGCGCCTCCAGGCGCGCGCGCACCACCAGGTACTGCGCCATGGTCTCGGCGGTCCCGCCCGACTTCGAGACGACCAGGAAGAGCGTGTCCGCCAGCTGCACGCGGTCGAGGACGGCGCCGATGGTGACCGGGTCCACGTTGTCCAGCACGTGCAGGCGCGGGTATCCGGCGCGCGCGGCGGCGTCGAGCCCGTTCCACTGCGGTGCGCAGAGGGCGTTCCGGAGGGCGATGGGCCCCAGCGCCGACCCGCCGATCCCGAGGAGGACCACGTCGCGCCATGCCCCGCGCGCGCCAGCGGCAAACTCGAGGACCTGGGTGGCGAGGTCACGCCGCCGCGGCAGGTCGAGGAATCCCAACTCTCCCGCGGCATGGCGCGCCGCCACCGCGGCGTGCGCGGCGGCGAACGTCCCCTGCGCAGCGGCGAAGGCCCCCGGCGCGACGCCGCCGGAGGCCGCGTCGGTGAGCATGAACGTGTAGTCGAGCGTGAGGGTCATGATCGTGGGCCTCCCCGTGGTGTGACCGGCCCGCGCCGGCGGGTGCGCATCAGATCTCCACTACCAGTCCGTCGTAGGCGGGCTGGACGCCTGGCGGGAGCTCTCCTTCCAGCTCGGCGTGCGACGTCTCGTGCGTGAGATGGATCAGGTACGTGCGCTCGGCGCCGATCTCGCCCGCCACCGCCACCGCCTCGTCGATGCTCAGGTGCGTGGGGTGCTGCCGTCGGAAGAGCGCGTTGAGGACGAGGACGCGCACCCCTCGCAGGCGCGCGATCGCCTCCGCCGGAACGGACTTGGCATCGGTCACGAACCCGAGCGCCCCGACGCGAAACGCCAGGACGCGCATCCGGCCATGCGGGAGGGCGATCGCCTCCACCGCGGCGTCGCCGACCTGCACGACGTCCCCGTCGCGAATCGGGCACGGCGCGCCCTCGGGTTTCGAGGTCCCCGGGAGCGGGAGCATGCGCTCGTCGAAGATGTACGGGAAGCGCTGCGCCAGGCGCGCCAGCACCTCGGGCTCGGCGTACATCGGCAGCGGCGCGCGCTGCCGCACGGTGATCGCGCGCAGGTCGTCGATGCCGTGGATGTGATCGGCGTGGTCGTGCGTGAAGAACACCGCGTCCACCCGGTCGATGCCCGCCTGCACCAGCTGCAATCGCAGCTCGGGCGGGGTGTCGATCAACAGCCGCGTCCCCTGGTCCGTCTCGATCACCGCCCCGATGCGCGTGCGCCGGTCGCGGGGGTCGGGCGACCGGCACACGGCGCACCCGCACCCGATGATCGGGATCCCGAAGCTGGTCCCGGTGCCCAGGAACGTCAGCTTCACACCGTCTCGACCTTGAGCAGGTTCGTCGTCCCGGGGACATCGAACGGGACGCCCGCCGTGACGATGACCTTGTCCCCCTCGCTGGCCAGCCCGCGCTGGACCAGCGCGCGCCGCGCACTGTCCAGCATCTTCTCGTACGTATCCGCCGGCGGGACGAGCAGGGGAACCACCCCCCAGACCAGCGCCAGCTGGTTGAAGGTCTTCGGGGCGTCGGTCAGGGCGAAGATCGGGACCCCCGGGCGATGCGACGACACCATCCGGGCGCTGAACCCGCTCTTGGTGAAGACGATGACGAGCCGCGTCCCCAGCATCCGGACCGCCGTCACCACCGCCGCCGCGATCGTCTCCTCCGTGGTCGCCGTCCCCAGCGCATTCCGCCGTTCCTCGCGCCGCGGGGGCTGGTGGTGCTCGATCTCGGCGATGATGCGCTGCATCGCTTGCACGGCGAGCCTGGGATAGCTTCCCGACGCCGTCTCCGCCGAGAGCATCACCGCATCGGTCCCGTCGAGGATCGCGTTGGCCACGTCGCTCGCCTCGGCGCGCGTGGGGCGCGGGTTGTGGATCATCGACTCCAGCATCTGCGTCGCCGTGATCACGGGGCGCCCCAGCTGCCCCGCCAGCCGGATGATCCGCTTTTGCACGAGCGGCACTTCCTCGAAGGGGAGCTCCACGCCCAGGTCGCCCCGCGCCACCATCACCGCGTCGGCGGCACGCAGGATCCCCTCGATGTTGGCCAGCGCCGTGTCCTTCTCGATCTTCGCGACGATCAGCATCCCCTTGGGGAGCATCGACCGGAGCTGCGCGATGTCCTCGGCGCGACGCACGAAGCTGAGGGCGATGTAGTCCAGCCCCTGCTCCACCGCGAACTGGGCGTCGGCGCGATCCTTGTCCGTGATCGACGGCGCCGAGACGGCCACGCCGGGGAGGTTGAGCCCCTTGTGGCTCCTGATCATGCCGCCGTACACCACGCGCGCCGTGATGCGCGGCTTGTTCACCTCGAGGACGACCAGCTCGATGAGTCCGTCGTCCACGAGGATGCGATCGCCGACCCGTACGTCATCGGCGATGTGTTCGTAGGTGACGGGGAGCTCGCCCGCCGCCGCCTCGTCCTCGAAACAGAGGACGAGGTCCTCACCCGCCTGCACGGTCACCGGGGCCGCGAGGTCGCCCATGCGGATGCGCGGCCCCTGCAGGTCGCCGAGGATGGCGACCGGACGTTCCCGTTCCGCCGCCAGCTGCCGCACGAGCGCGATCGTGCGGGCATGCTGCTCGTGCGTTCCGTGCGAGAAGTTGATGCGCGCCACGTTGAGCCCCGCATCCATGAGGGCAGCGATGGCCTCGGGGGTGGATGTGGCGGGACCGAGCGTGCAGACGATCTTGGTGCGGGGAATGCGGGAATTCGAGGACAAGGCGACCGATGGACGAGGGGAGCGACTTTCTTGACTAACGATCAAATGCACCCCCCGTCCCGACCCGGGCGGGGGACCGGGGGGAGCCTCAGCTCCGCACCAGCGACTTGCCGAGCGCCGAGGCCTTGCGCTCGAGCCCCTCGAGCAGCGAGTCGAACGACTTCTGGAACGAGGCGAGTCCATCGACCAGGAGCTTGTCGGTGACCTCCTGAAGGTGCACGCCGGCCTGCGCCAGGTCGTGGAAGAGCTGCTCGGCGGCCGTCCAGTCCGCGTCGACGGTGCGGGCCGTCACGCCATGGTCGCGGAACGCCTCCATCGTGACGGGCGGCATCGTGTTGATCGTGTCGGGACCGATGAGCGCCTCCACGTACAGCACGTCGCGGTAGGCGGGGTTCTTCGAACTGGTGCTGGCCCAGAGCGGGCGCTGCACCCGCGCCCCCGCCGCGCGCAGGCGCTCCCAGCGCTCGCCGGCGAACTTCTGGGTGAAGAGGCGATACGCGAGCCTCGCGTTGGCGACCGCGGCGCGGCCGCGCAGGGCGAGGATCCCGTCGCGCAGCGCCTCCGGGGCGCTGGCGGCGATCGCGTTCAGGCGCTTGTCGACCTCGGTGTCCACCCGGCTGACGAAGAACGACGCGACCGAAGCGACGTGGTCGATGGCGTGTCCCGCAGCATGGCGATCCTCGAGACCGCCGAGGTAGGCGTCGATGACCCGCGCGTGCGCGTCGATCGCGAAGAGGAGGGTGAAGTTGACGTTGATCCCGTCGGCCATCAGGCGGCGCGCAGCCATCGCCCCGTGCACGGTGCCCGGAACCTTCACCATCACGTTCGGCCGCCCCACCGTGGCCCACAGGCGTTGCGCCTCCTCCACCGTCGCCTGTGCGTCGTTGGCCACCCCCGGCGAGACTTCGATCGAGACGTAGCCGTCGAGCCCGTTGGAATCGCGGTAGACGCCGGCAAAGAGGTCGCATGCCGCGCGGACATCGTCCGTCTCCAAGAGCTCGAACAGCTCCCACGGCGAGAGGTCACCCGTGACCGCGGCGATCTGCTCGTCGTACTCCTTCCCTTCGGCCAGCGCCTTCTCGAAGATCGTGGGGTTGGAGGTCATCCCCATCAGCGCATCGTCGCGAATCAGGCGCTCGAGCGCCCCGTTTCGCAGCATGGCGCGGTCGATGTAGTCGAGCCAGACGGACTGGCCGGCGGCATGAAGGGCGCGGAGGGGGGTGGACATGATAGACGAGAAGACGAGAAGACGAGAGGACGAGGTGACCAACTTCGGAATCTAGCCTCGGGACGGGGGGGAATCGACGCTGTTCGGGCCGAAAGCGCCGCGGCGCCCCGCGAAGGAATCGCGGGGCGCCGCTGGGGTCGCCGGAAAGATGTCGAGGAGCGGTTCGCCCCTACTTCACCGACCACGCAACCGAGTGCTCGAGCGTCCCCCAGGCGAAGCGAAGCTCGCCGTTGGCCCCCTCGCCGCTCGGGATGAGCCAGATGGTCAGCGACTCGATGGGCGTCGCGAGCGTCCGCTCCGTGAGGGGGATGCGGGCCAGGTCCATCGACTGGTCGTACTCCGTTCCCCACTGCCCGGTCTTCTTGCTGACGATCAGCTTCCACGCCCCCTTGGTCGTCTCGGCGAAGAGCGTGTAGCTCCCCTTCGGCACCGTCGTGCCGCCGATATCGAGATCCACCTCGGTCACGAGCGTCGTCGCCTCGTTGGCCCCGAGGCGCCAGACCTTGCCCAGGTCGGGAGCGAGGGCACCGGCCACGGCGCGGCCCCGGGCGTGGGGGACGCCGTAATCGATGCTGATCCTGAACGGCTTCGGCGCGGCCTGTCCCTGCACGCGGGGCGCGGAGACGGTGACGACGGTCGTCGCGCGCCCGCTGGCCGCGGCTCGAAGGTTCCCCTGCGCCGCGAGGGGAGCGGCCGCGGCGAGCGAGATGGCGATCACCGGGGCGAGGGTACGAAAGGGGCTCATTCGACGAGAGTCTCGAGTGAAGGACGTACAAAGATGGCGAGGGAGGAATGTCGCCGGGGGGGCTGGCCGCGCGCAACCGATCTCGGGAGAGGCGCCGGGGGAGGTCGTGGCGAGGGGCGTCAGGGACACGGAGGGGGCCGGGCGTCTTGTTCCCACGCATCGCGCACACGGCCGATGCTGCATCCATACAGCAACCCCTTCAGGACGATGCCGGATCTTCGAATCACGCCCCGCTCGCGACGCGCCTTCGTGGCCCTCTCCATCGGCGCCGCCTCGCTGCTCGCCGCCTGCGGCGACGACACCACCTCCCCCGGAAACGATCAGGAGGCGCTGTTCACCGTCCAGGTGGTGAACGAGACGTTCAAGGTCCGGGTCAGCAATGCCGCTGCCGTTGCCGCCATGCGGGGACGCATGCAGGCGGGGACGGAAGGGGTGATCATCGGCCAACTCGCCAGCGGCAATGGTGGCTTCAACACCGGGTACGGTTGGCACCTGGATCCCGCGACCGTCGCCGTGGTCGACGCGGCGATCGAGGTCTGCGACGGGCGCCCGAGCGACGTGCAGGGCGATCTCCCTTACTGGCTGAACACGGTCAAGAGCTACTGCCCGTGGGGGGCCAAGGTGATAGCCGAACAGTAGCCGGTGCTTGCCGGCGCGGGGGGCGAGGGCGCAACGTTGCGGCGATCCGACGTCGACCTCCCCACCCCCCGGAGCACCTGCATGCCCCGCGCATTCCGATTCGTCCTCGCCATGGCGACCGTCGCCGCCCTCGCCGTGGCGGCCATCGCCGCCGCCACCACGTCCGCCGAGGCACAGGGCACCCGGGGCGCACGTCCCGACCCGCGGCTGGAGAAGCTCAAGGCCGAGGCGCTCACCAAGGTCGATGCGCGTGCCACGCTCGTCCAGCAGATCATCGACCAGGTCTTCTCGTTCGGCGAGCTGGGAATGCAGGAGTTCGAGACGTCGAAGTACCTGACGGGGATCCTGGAGCAGGCCGGTTTCGCCGTCGAACGGGGGACGGCGGGGATGCCGACGGCGTGGGTGGCGCGGTGGGGGTCGGGCAAGCCCGTCATCTCGTTAGGTTCGGACATCGACGGCATTCCCCAGGCCAACCAGAAGCCGGCCTTCGCCTATCGCGATCCCATCGTCGCCATGGCCCCCGGGCACGGCGAGGGGCACAACTCCGGGCAGGCGGTGAACATCGCGGCGGCGCTCGTGGTGAAGGAGATCATGGAGCGGGAGAAGCTCCCGGGCACCCTGGTCCTGTGGCCCGGCGTCGCCGAGGAGCAGCTGGCGGGGAAGGCGCACCTGGTGCGGGCGGGCGTCTTCAAGGACGTCGACGTCACGCTGTTCACGCACGTCGGCTCCGACCTGTCGGTCGCCTGGGGGCGCTCCGGCTCGCTGGCCATGATCTCGGCCATCTTCAAGTTCCGCGGGCAGACCGCGCACTCCGCCGGCGCGCCGTGGCGCGGGAAGTCGGCGCTCGACGCCGCCATGCTGATGGGACAGGGATGGGAGTACAAGCGCGAGCACCTCGAGCCGCAGCAACGCTCGCACTACATCATCCGCGACGGCGGCGACCAACCCAACGTCGTCCCGCAGACCGCGAGCATCTGGTTCTACATCCGCGAGCGCGATCACGAACGCGTGGTGCGCAACTTCGAGGCGGCCAAGCGCATCGCGCAGGGCGCCGCGATGATGACCGACACCAGGCTCGACACGATCCAGGTGGTCGGCTCGGCGTGGGACGTGCACTTCAACAAGGCCGTGGCCGAGGCCGCATTCGCCAACATCAAGCGCGTGGGGCTCCCGAAGTGGGACGAGAAGGACCAGCTCCTCGCCCGGTCGCTGCAGAAGGAGATGGGGGCGCCCGACAGCGGGCTGGCGACCAGGATCGACAGCCTCTCCGGCCCGCCGCCCGACAACGTCGTGTATGGCGGCTCGGACGACATCGGCGACATCTCGTGGAACGTCCCGACCATCACACTGTCCTATCCGTCCAACATTCCCGGGACGCCGGGACACAACTGGGCCGACGCCATCGCCATGGCGACGCCCATCGCGCACAAGGGCGCGGTGGCGGGTGCCAAGGTGCAGGCGCTCACGATGCTCGACCTGCTGCTGACGCCGAAGATCGTCGCCGACGCCTGGACGTACTTCAACACCGTCCAGACGAAGGACCGGAAGTACCAGTCGTTCCTCGGCCCTAACGACGGACCGCCGACCTTCCTCAACGAGGAGATCATGGCGCGGTGGCGGCCGCTCATGCGGAAGTACTACTACGACCCGGCCAGGTACGGGACGTACCTGGAGCAGCTGGGGATCACGTATCCGACGTTGAAGCCGGCGATCCAATAGAACGGGAGAAGACGAGAAGACGAGGAGACGAGAAGACGAGGGGGACGACGGTGGGAGCGCATCGGGCCGCGCGCCATCTCGGTCCCCGCTCGTGTCCCCGCTCCGCTCCCCTTCCCGCCCCCCTTGCGCGCGCCAGTCGCCCCGGCGGACGTCCTCCCAACACGCGTCCGCCGCTCGGCGTAACGACAAGAGAACGACGCTCCTCACCACCCCCAACTCCCTCCCCCCATGCGCCGCTGGCTGTCCGCCGTCGTGCCGTCCGCCTTCGTGCTGACCGCACTCGTCAGTGCCCCTGCCGCCCTCCCCGCCCAGAAGGCCCCCCGGCCCGACCCGCGCCTCGAGAAGCTCAAGGCCGAGGCGCTCACGAAGATCGACGCCCGGGCCAAGCTCGTGCAGGAGATCATCGACCAGGTCTTCTCGTTCGGCGAACTCGGGATGCAGGAGTTCGAGACCTCGAAGTACCTCACGGGGCTCCTCGAGGCGAACGGCTTCACGGTGGAACGCGGCGTGGCCGGGATGCCGACGGCCTTCGTGGCGACCTGGGGGTCGGGGAAACCGGTCATCGCGTTAGGCTCGGACATCGACGGGATTCCGCAGTCCAACCAGAAGCCGGCCTTCGGCTTCTTCGAGCCGCTCGTCCCCGGCGCCCCGGGACACGGTGAGGGGCACAACTCCGGCCAGGCGGTGAACATCGCCGCCGCCCTGGTGGTCAAGGAGATCATGGAGCGCGAGAAGATCCCGGGGACGCTCAAGATCTGGCCCGGCGTCGCCGAGGAGCAGGTGGCGGGCAAGGCCCACCTCGTGCGCGCCGGCGTCTTCAAGGACGTCGACGTCGCCTTGTTCACCCACGTCGGGAACAACCTCGGCGTCTCGTGGGGGCAGTCGGGCTCGAACGCGATCGTCACGGCGCTCTTCCGCTTCAAGGGGCAGACGGCGCACTCGGCCGGGGCCCCGTGGCGCGGCAAGTCGGCGCTCGACGCGGTCATGCTGATGGGCCAGGGGTGGGAGTTCAAGCGCGAGCACCTCGAACCGGCCCAGCGCTCGCACTACGTGATCGTGGACGGCGGCGACCAGCCCAACGTGGTCCCGCAAACCGCCTCCATCTGGTTCTACATCCGCGAGCGCGACTACGATCGCGTGCAGGCCAACTTCGAGGCCGCCAAGCGCATCGCCCAGGGGGCGGCGATGATGACCGACACGAAGCTCGACACGGTCATGATCCTCGGCTCGGCGTGGAGCGGGCACTTCAACAAGGCGATCGCGCAGGCGACCTACGACAACATCAAGCGGGTCGGCCTGCCCAGGTGGGACGAGAACGACCTCGCCCTCGCCAAGGCGATCCAGAAGGAGCTCGGCTCGCGCCAGCAGGGACTCGAGACGCAGGTCGACTCGCTCGGCGGGCCGGTAGACATGTCGCGCTCGTTAGGCGGCGGCTCCGACGACATCGGCGACGTGTCGTGGAACGTCCCGACCGTCACGCTGCGCTACCCGTCGAACATCCCGGGACTCCCCGGGCACAACTGGGCCAACGGCATCTCGATGGCCACGCCGATCGCCCACAAGGGCGGCGTCGCCGGAGCCAAGGTGCAGGCGCTCACCCTGCTCGACATCCTGCTGACCCCCAAGCTGGTGGCCGACGCCTGGGACTACTTCAACAACGTCCAGACCAAGACCACCAAGTACAAGTCGTTCCTCGGCCCCAACGACGGCCCGCCGACCTGGCTGAACGAGGAGATCATGGCCAAGTACCGGCCGTTGATGAAGCCCTACTACTACGACCCCAGCAAGCACTCGAGCTACCTGGAGCAGCTCGGAATCAAGTATCCGACGGTGAAGCCGATCGCGCAGTAGGAGAAGACGAGAAGACGAGAAGACGAGAAGACGAGAAGACGATTCTCGTCTTCTCTCGTTCAGGCGGAGGTTTCGGGGATGCGACGACCGCCGGGTGGCGATCAATCGGTCGCAATCGTCCTATCTCGGGCGGGTGGTGCTGGCCGTATGGTGAGGGTCGGCTAATCCAATGCGGGCCGGGCGCGCCCTGCCCTCCCTGATCCGAGCTCCCTCCGCAGGGCGTTCACGCGGTGCGCAAGCGGGAACGCCGCCTCGGTGGCGCACTTGCCTAACCGAACGATAAGTCGAACTTGCCGTCCCCCTCCCGTTTGGCCATTTATAGAATTGTGAGCATCTCCGACCGACCGTATCGTGATTCATGGCCCGGGCGCACGCGAGTGCTCCCGCCGGGCAGCATCCGGGACGAGGTGAGCGTAACACTCCGTTCCCGGCGCGCGGGGCGTGTCCCCGCAACTCACAACCTTGTCGTCTGACATGATCGATCCATCGCGTTTGCCGCAGGTCATCCAGGGTGGGATGGGGATTGCCGTCTCGAGCTGGCGCCTGGCCCGAGCCGTCGCCTCGGCGGGGCAGCTCGGCGTGGTGTCGGGCACGGCCATCGACAGTGTCCTCGTCCGGCGTCTTCAGGACGGTGACCTGTGCGGCAGCGTGCGCCGGGCCATGGAGAAGTTCCCGATCCCCGACGTCACCGCGTACGTGATGCGTCGGTTCTTCAAGCCCGAGGGGCGCGCACCGGGGGAGGCGTACCGGATGCTCCCGATGTACCGCCAGACGATGAGCCCACTGCGCCAGCAGATCACGATGCTGGCCTCGTTCGTCGAGGTCACGCTGGCCAAGGAGGGGCACGACGGGATGGTGGGGATCAACCTCCTCACCAAGGTCCAGATGCCCAACCTCCCCACGCTCTACGGCGCGATGCTCGCCGGGGTGAACGTCGTCCTGATGGGCGCGGGGATCCCGCGCGAGATTCCCGCGGCGCTCGACAACATGGCGCACCACGAGGTGGCGACCATGAAGTTCGACGTCGAGGGACTCCCGGCCGGGCAGGCGGAGTACCTCACCTTCGACCCGCGCAAGCACAACCCGACCGCGGGCCAGTCGCTCGATCGCCCGCTCTTCTTCCCCATCGTCTCGGCGGCCTCGCTGGCGCACACGCTGGCCCGGAAGTCGAACGGTCGCGTGGACGGCTTCGTGGTCGAGGGGCCGACCGCTGGCGGGCACAACGCCCCGCCGCGCGGCGCGTTGCGCCTGTCGGAATCGGGCGAGCCGATCTACGGCGAGCGCGACGAGGTCGACATGGGGGCGATGCGCGAGATCGGCCTCCCGTTCTGGCTGGCCGGCGGCGCCGGCTCGCCCGAAGGGCTCGATCACGCGCTGTCCGTCGGCGCCCACGGGATCCAGGTGGGGACGCTCTTTGCCTACAGCGAGGAAGCGGGCTTCTCCACGGACGTGAAGCGCACGATCGTCACCGCGGCGGCGGAAGACCGGGTGAGCGTTCGCACCGAGGTGCGCGCCTCGCCCACCGGCTATCCGTTCAAGGTGGCGCAGGTCGACGGCCTCCCGGTGCTGCACCAGCCGCGCACCCGCGTCTGCGACCTCGGCTACCTGCGCTCGGCGGTGCACAATCCCGACGGCGGCATCACCTACCGCTGCGCCGCCGAGCCGGTGGACCAGTACGTCAAGAAGGGAGGCGCACTCGAGGACACCGAGGGGCGGCAGTGCCTGTGCAATGCCCTCATGTCGAGCATCGGCATGGGGCAGGAGCGCGACGGCTACGTGGAGCCGCCCATCGTGACCAGCGGCGACGACGTCAAGTACCTGAAGCGTTTCCTGCAGGGGCGTGACTCGTACCGTGCAGCGGACGTGATCGCGTACCTCACGCGCTCGGCGCTCGTGACGGCCTGACGCACCCCCCGGCATCACCCCCGCGGGTGACGGACGCCCGCAGCGACCCGACCGGTCGCTGCGGGCGTTTCGCGTCCGGCCGCGGGAGCTACGGCAATCGCCACATCACCGCCCCGTCCTGGCGGGTGACCGGCACGAGGCCGCGCTGCGGGGCGCCGAGTCCCTGCACCAGGAGGCGGTGCAGGTCGTCGCGAAACCTGTCCGAGGCGAACGGGTTGTGGCCAAGCGCGTCGGTGTCGTCGTAGCTGATCTCGACGGTCTCCACCCCTCGCGCGAGGGTCGCGAAGCGCCCACCGAGGCCGAGGCGACGCTCGCCATTGCTCCCCCACGATGACCACAGGGCAACGTCGGCAGCCGTCGCGTACACCGTCACGCGCGAGGCGCGCGCGCGCAGCGAGGGGAGGACGCCCTGCACGAACTCGCCGGCCGCGAGGTCGGGGGCGATGAAGACGACGTCTCCCAACCCGAGTGGCGCGCGGGCGGCATCGAGCGAGCGCAGGGCCGCGGCGAGCACCTCTCCCCCCATGCTGTGCACCACGACCGACACGCGCCGTCCCCCGGCGACATCCCGGAGTTCGGCGAGGGTGCGCGCCAGCTGCACGCCGGCGGCGCGGGCGGCCTGCTGGTCCAGGCGATAGCTCGCCAGCGCGCCGTCGGAGGGCCAGGAGAAGAGGACGAGGGCGCCCGGGTACTGCATCCCCGCGACGAGCCGCGCCGCGCGCGCCACCGCCCCCTCGAACGACGTGTTGTACCCGTGCACGAAGACGAGGACGTCGCCCGCCGGCGCCAGCGACAGGGCGGCGCGCAGGCGTGCATCGAGCGCGAGCGAGTCCAGCGGCTCGCCCCCCCTGATGGAGAGCTGCGTGGCATCGCTGCGGGCAAAGTTCCCGCGCACCGAGCGCATGAACGGCGTCCGTGACGCCTCCCCCGAGCGCCGGAAGTCGCCGGCCGGGACATTCACGGTCAGCATCCCCCGCGCGAGCGAGTCGAGCGCGGCGCCCCCGAACGCCCCGCCAGCTGCCGCGCCCGCGCCCCCCGCGCGATTGGTCACGAAGGGGAGCGTCACCAGGACCGGGATGGCGTCGGCCGAGGTCCAACGATCCACAACCGTCAGGCGCGCGGTCGCCGCCTGGGTCGTGGCTCGCCCCTGACGGTCGGTACACGTCGCGAGGATGAGGACGCTCCCCGGCTCGGGCATGTGCCGCATCGCCGGGCCTTCCCCCAGCAGGCGTCCGTCGTCGGTGCTCCAGCGGATCGCGCTGATGGGGCCGTCCTCGCGGTCGGTACAGGCGCCCGCCAGCGAGAGCACGGTCCCATACCGGACCTCGCCGGCCGCGATGTTGCTACTGACGGAGAGGGTCGGCGGAAGGTTGACGCCACTGGCCGGCGCGGCGGCGGGCGAGGCGAGCGGCGGGGGTGGAGGGGGAGGCGGCGCGACCCGTGGGGCGCACGCCGCCAGGGCGAGCAGGAGGAGCGCCGGCGACCACGGGTGCGCACCAGCGCCCGTGGTTGGCGCGTGCGTCGCTGGCCGCGCCTGCACACCCGCGCCTGCGCCGGCCCTCGTGACTCGCGCCCCCTGCGGCGCCGCAGTCGGTTGCGCGTTGGTCGGCCGGCCACTGGTCATGATCGGTAAGCTAGCGGCATCCACGCCCGACTTCTCCCGGCTTAGATTCACCCGCTCTCCCCTTCCCCGCCCATGGCGACTCCACCGACCCCGCGCCCGCTCCCCATCCTGCGGGCCATGATCGATGCCCTGGACCACGACCTGCTCCAGATCGTGGCCCGGCGCATGGCGCTGGTGGCCGAGGTGGCCGCCGCCAAGCGCGCGGCCGGGGTGAAGATCCGCGACGCGCAACGCGAGCACGACGTGCTGGCCGATCGCTCGCGACTGGCCGACGAGCTCGGGCTGCCACGCGGGGAGATCGAGTCGCTCTTCCGGCTCCTGTTGCGCGCCAGCCGCGACCACCAGGCCGCGCTGCGCGCCGAGGTCCCGCCCGACGAGTCCCCGCGGACCGTGGCGATCATCGGCGGGCGCGGCAAGATCGGAGCGGTGATGGCGCGGCTCTTCGCCGACCTCGGGCACCGGGTCCTGGTGGTGGACGTCGACACCGAGTTGCGGGCGGCGGAGGCCGCGGCCGCCGCCGACGTGGTGGTCATCAGCGTCCCGATCGACGTGACCGAAGGCGTGGTCCGCGACGTGGGCCCGCACGTGCGTGACGACGCGCTCCTGATGGACGTGACGAGCGTCAAGGAGGCGCCGATGCGCGCGATGCTCGCCTCGACGCGCGGGAGCGTCGTCGGGACACACCCGATGTTCGGTCCCAGCGTGCACACGCTGCAGGGACAACGCATCGTGATGTGCCGGGGACGCGGCGATCGCTGGGCCGACTGGGTGGCCCACACCCTCACCGCGCGCGGACTCGTGGTGACCGAGACCACGCCGCAGCAGCACGACCGCGCCATGGCGGTGGTGCAGGTCCTCAACCACTTCCAGACACAAGTCCTCGGGCTCACCCTCGCACGGCTCGGGATCCCCCTCGAGGAGACGCTGCGCTTCACCTCGCCCGCGTACCTCCTGGAGCTGTACGTCGCCGCCCGCCACTTCGCGCAGTCGCCGGCGCTCTACGGCCCCATCGAGATGCGCAACCCGCGCAGCGGTGAGGTGACGCACGCCTTCGCGGCGGCGGCGCGTGAGCTGGGGGAGATCATCGCCACCGGCGACCAGCCGGCCTTCGACGCGATGTTCGACGAGGTTCGCACATTCTTCGGCGACTTCACCCGCGAGGCGCTGGAACAGTCGTCGTTCCTCATCGATCGGATCGTCGAGCGGGCCTAGCAGCGCACGCCGATGACGGCGACGGCATGTGACGGGCGTCGGGCCCGCGCGCCGTTACCGCTCCCCCGGGCGCACCGACCGGCCGGTGCCGACGGATGACCGGTCGCCCCCGTGCAGGGCCAGGCTTCCGTTCACCACGACCGCGGTGATGCCGACGGGATACTGGAACGGCTGCTCGTAGGTCGCGGTGTCCGCCACGCGTTGGGGATCGAACACCACGATGTCGGCCGCCAGGCCGGCCTTCAGCATCCCGCGATCGGTGATCCCGAGGCGACGGGCGGGGAAGGCCGACATCTTGTGGATGGCCTGTTCGAGCGAGAGCGCCTTGCGTTCGCGCACGTAGCGCCCGAGGACGCGCGGAAAGCTCCCCAGGCCGCGCGGATGCGGGCTCCCCCGGCGCGTCGGGCCGTCGATCGCGAAGGCGCCGCCATCGCTGCAGACCATCCCCAGCCGATGGGCCAGGATGCGGTCCAGGTTCTCCTCGCTCATCGCGAAGCCGACCATCCCCACGTTCCCGTCGCTCCGGCGCAGGAGCCCCACGGCCACCTGGTAGGGATCCATGCCTAACGACCCGGCGTGCGTCCCGAGCCGCTTCCCCTCGGCGTCGCGATCCTCGGGAGCGCGCACCGAGGCGATGTGCACGTTCTCCCACCCGCCGATCAGCTCCACCTTGGCCAGCGTCTCCTCGCGGATGCGGGGCGCCACCTGCGCGTCGTCCAGGCGCGCGAGGAAGGCCGCCGTCCCGCCATCACGGCTCCAGACCGGGAAGAGGTTCGTGAGCCCCGTCTGGTAGGCCGTGTAGGGATAGCGGTCGAAGGCGACATCGACGCCATCGCGATGCGCCCCCTCGATGCGCCGGAACGCCTCGTCGAGCCGGGACCAGTTGCGCGGCCCCTGCGTCTTGAGGTGGGCGACCTGCAACGGGCAGCGCGCCCCGCGCGCCACGGCGATGGACTCGTCGATGGCGTCGAGGAGCCGGTCATCCTCGTTGCGCATGTGCGTGGCGTACGGAAGGCGGCGCGCCGCCAGCGGGCGGCAGAGCGCGACGAGCTCCTCGAGCGGGGCGAAGGCGCCGGGCGTGTACTCGAGACCGGACGACGCACCGCAGGCACCATCGGCCAGCGCCCGCTCGACGAGCGACACCATGCGTGCCATCTCGCTCGCGGTAGCCGGGCGGTCGTCATCGCCGACCACCGTGGCGCGCACCGTCCCCAGCCCCACCATCGCCGCCACGTTCACCGCCGGACGCAGCGCGTCGACGGACGCGAACCAGGCGGCGAAGGACCCGCCGTCCGGGGGATCGCCGGGACGCCCCGCCTCGCCCCACGCCCGCGACCCGCCGTCCTGGCCGCCGACGAGCGTGGTGACGCCCTGGCGCACCACCGACTCGGCACGCGGGTCTGCGCGCAGGTTGCCGTCGCCGTGCGAGTGGATGTCGATGAAGCCGGGGGCGACCACGAGCCCGCGTGCGTCGATCTCCTGGCGTCCGCGTTCGCCACGGCGGCCGCCGACGGCTGCAATGCGATCGCCCCGAACCGCCAGGTCGCCCTCCCGTCCCGCCCCGCCGCTCCCATCGTGGATCGTCCCGCCGCGAATCACCAGGTCGTACTCGTCGCGGCGTGTCCAGATGGCAGGAAAGCCCGCGAGGGCGAGGACGGCCCCGCTCCCCGAAGCGACGAACGCGCGACGCGTGGGCGGCGGCGGAAGGGGACGCGAGTGGGGTGCGGACATGCGCGATGGGCTGGAAGTATCCTGCGAATTACGCCGAACAGGAGACTATGCGTTGACGGCAGCGGAGGCGCCAGCTGGCGCGAGACAGAACAGCGTGCACGCTGCGCATTCATCGCGCGTTCACGACGCGGGGCGAGCTTTTTTCAGCGGTACACGCCCGGCACGCTCCCTGCTGCAACGACGCCCGGCGGGGACTCCCGCCGATTCCACGTCGACCACACCGCCCGGTTCCCATGACACCCCCCGGACCACGCGCCGGATCCGTACGCGCCAAGCTCGTCGTCAACACCGCGCTGGCCATCTCGTTCGTCGCGCTCTCGCTCCCCGCCGTGACGCGAATTGCCCTCCACGAATGGTGGTCGTTCGCCTTCTGCCTGATCGTGGCGCTCCACCTCCTGTTCAGCTGGAACTGGATCGTCAATGTCACGCGGCGCATCGTGGCCCCGCTTCGCGGTGAGGTGCGCTTCAACTACGTGTGGGACCTCCTCCTCTACGCCACGCTGGCCGTCGTGATGGTCTCGGGGGTCGTGGTCTCCGAGGTCGCGCTCCCGCAGATGGGGATCGCGCACCGCCCCGACCGGTTCTGGAGCAGGATGCACTCGGTCTCGTCCGACGCGATGCTGGTGATGGTGGGCGTGCACCTGGCGATGCACTGGGACTGGGTCACGGCCGCCCTCGGGCGCCTCGTGTCGGGGACCCTTTCGCGCCCGGCCGCGCGCCCCGATGCCGCGACCTGGTGGATCAGGCCGACCGGGATGATCGCGGGGAGCGCCCTCATCCTCTCGGTGGTGACGCTGGTCATGGGGTTCACGCCGCAGGCCGAACGCGTACGCGCCCGGGGGCGCCCCCCGCGTCCCGCGCCCACGGCGCAGGTCCCCTCGCAAGCACCGGCGCAGGCACCGGCGCAGGCACCGGCGCAGGCACCGGCGCAGGCACCGGCGCAGGCACCGGCGCAGGCACCGGCGCAGGCACCGGCGCCGACTCTCGGGCAGGCTCCCGCGCCAGTGACCAGTCCTCCTTCGACGGCGCCCGCCACGATCGGCGGCGCGCCAGTCGTCGCCGGAACCGCTCAGGAGACATCAAGGGCCAGGGTGCGCGTGGCGCCGCAGGCGCCACCGCGCGTGAGCCTGCGGATCCGCCTGCTGCGAGGCGGACGGTACCTGGCGATCTACATGGGGCTCCCGTTCATCGCGACGCTCACCGCGCTGGCGGCGCTGGGGCGGCTGCGCCGAGCGAAGCGTGCCATGGGCGACCCGCTCGAGCAGCGAGCGGCGTAGCGGCGTAGCGGCGTAGCGGCGTAGCGGCGTAGCGGACCGGCGTGCCGGCACGCCGTCGCGGTGCGCGGGCGACCGTGCGTGGTCCGGTCGCCCCGATCGGGATAGAATTCGGGCGCACCGTGAGGTGCGCCCTCCGTCCCGCGAGGTACCGGTCATGCCCGTCGCCGCGTCGCAACGCCCCCCCGTTCCATCGCGCCCCGCCCTCGTCCGCACGCTCGACGAGGCGTTTCACGGACCCGCGTGGCACGGCCCTTCACTCGAGGCGGCGCTCAAGGGGATCACCGCCGAGCAGGCACTGTGGCGCCCCGGCCGCGGACGCCCCAACATTTGGGAGCAGGCGCTCCACTGCGCCATCGGCAAGCACCTGGTCGCCGATCGCCTCGACCCCGCCAGGCGCGGTCGCTTTCCGCGCACGCGCCAGCGGTCGTGGTGGGCCGCGTCACCGGAGATCGAGGATCCCGCCTTGCGCGCGCGCCAGTGGCGCGCCGACCTGGCGCTCCTGGACGAGTGCCACGAACGCCTCCTGGAGCGTGTGCGACGTGCCCCGCGTTCACGGCTGCAAGCGCGCCATGCCGGAAGCCGGTGGGTACTGGGCGAGCAGGTGGTCGGAATGGCGATGCACGACGCCTACCACGCGGGGCAGGTCGCGCTCATCGCCCGCCTGTTGGAGTCGGCCGGGTAATTCAGCGCGTGCCGCTCCCTCGCCCTTCGCCTCCGAGCATGACGGGCTGCACCCACGCCCGCTTCCCGTTCGACTCCAGGACGACCGCCCGCACGTATCCCTCGTCACCCTTGATGTCGTAGCGTGCCGGGTTCTCCGTGCTCTCGGCCAGCACCTTTCCGTCGCGCCCGATGAAGCGCGTGGTGTAGCGGCTCCAGCGATCGGTCTTGATCTCGACCACGAGGCGCGACGGCGAGCGCTGGACGTCCTTCAGCTCGACGCCGGTGCTGGCGTAGAAGTCGCCGCGCTCCAGCGCCCCCAGCACCTCGCGCGCGGCGAGGCGCGGCGCCCGCACGACGATCCACCCGCGCCCGGGGCCCGCCGCGGTGGGATCGCCAGGGCGCTTGAAGTCGTGCGCATCGTCGGTGGCCAGGCCGTACAACAGCTTGCCTGACGAGAGGATCACATCCCACATCTCCTCGAGCCCGGGCATCCCGCCGCCGCCCTGGTTGTTCACCAACGGATGCCCGTTGAAGATCTCGAAGAGCCGATCGTTCTTCACACGGGCGATGTCGGCGGCGGTGACGGCCCACCCGAAGTTGGGATGGTTGAGGTGCGGGACGCCGCTTGCCGCGCGAATGGCGTCGATGTCGCGTTGCAGCGCCTCGACGATCGTCGCCCCGCCCTGCGGGCGCACCAGGTGCTGCACGTTGCCTCCTCGCCGGGGATGATGAGGAACCGCTCGTCGGCGCCGAGGAGGGCGTTGAGCCCGTCGGTGGAGGTGAGGAAGTTGTGGTCGCTGAGGACGAGGAAGTGGTAGCCGTGCTCGCGATACCAGCGCGCCACGTCGTCGGGCGAGGAGTCGCCGTCGGAGTTGAGCGTGTGCGTGTGCGTGTTCCCCTTGTACCAGTTGAGGGGCGGGGCGCTCCCCTGGGCACCCAGCGTCGATTGCCGTGTCCGGGCGGCCGGGGCGAGGGCGGCCAGGGCCAGGATCGCCAGGACGGCACCGGTCGCGCGCGTCACCATCGTCCGGGGCGTGCGGGACTCGCCGGACGCGCGTGACGCGCGGGGCTCGCGCAACTCGCCGTCCGTGTGCGTTGCGCCTCGCGGCGCCGGCGTGGGTTCAAGCATGCCTTCCTCCCGATGGGTTCCTCGTTCCCGACTTGCGCTGCACGCGGTACTGCAGGGCCAGGGTCGCCATCCCCGCCGCCAGCCCCACCAGCCCTCCCACCGCCGCCCGCCCGAACACGATCTTGGTCCGCGAGGGATCCGACATCATCCCGCGTCGCGGGGCGTTCCAGGCCGCCATCGCGACCACGGCCACGCCTAACGCCAGCCATCGGCGCATGCGCCACGGAACGATGAGGGCGCGCCATCCCCCGCCCTCACGTTGCACCTCGCGACCCAGCCACGCCGCCACCACCCCTCCTCCCACCAGCGAACTGGCCACCTGGAGCGCATTGTACCATGCCACCGGAGCGCCGGCGATCGTGAAGGCCGTGGCCCTGAGCCCGGGAACGACGACCGGCCCCCACGCATCGCGGTGCGTGAAGGCGTCCCACACCACGTGCGAGACGCTGCCTAGCGCGAGGGCCACCAGCGCCCCCGCCACCTCCCCCACGCCCCACCGCCGGTGAAGCGGGGGGGGCGAGATCGCGAACAGGGCGCGGGCGAAGGGCGCGAGGAGCAGGTACCATCCGATCAGCGCGACCACGCCCGCCGGAAGGTCGAATGTGAGGATCCCGCGCGCCGAGTGGGAGACGAGCGCGTACGGCTCCAGGCGCAGGAGATACTCGAAGTCCGGCGCCATCGCCCCGACGACGAACGGCGCCAGCGGGAGATAGCCGCGGCGCACCAGCGGCCAGGCGGCGAGGGCGGCCGAGGGGTGGGACAGGGTGAACGGCAACGCTACCGCGGGACCTCGACGCCTTCCCGTGCGCGCAGCGCCAGGGGAGCGGCGGCGCCCGCGCCGAGCACTTTTGTGACGTAACGTTGCCCCTCGCCGATCCGCTCCACCTCCACCGCGACCGCGTCCATCGCCTGCTCGAGCCGGGTGAAGCGCTCGTCCATCTCCTTGGCCAGGTTGGCCGGAAGCGGGGCGCCGGTGGCGCGACGCCAGAGCCGGCGGGCGAGTGCGATCGACACCGGGAGGAGGAGGAACATCGTGCCGATGATCGTCAGCTCGACCGCCTCGTCGGAGGGGCCGTTGCGAACGAACGTGGGCGGGGTGTCCACGGCCCCCGGCAGGGCGGCGGCGCGCGCCACCTGCGCATCGGCGGCCGCGATCTGCTTGTACATCTCGCTGATGCGTCCGTCGAGCTCCGTGAGTCGGGCCTCGAGCCCTGCCTTGTCGGCGCCCGTCACCTGCCCCTCGCGCAGCCGGCGCGCGATGGCCAGGCGCTTCGATTCCAGGTCGCTCAGCTGGCGGTTGAGCTCATTGCGGTACGCCCGCGCCGCCTGATACATCTCGGCCGCCGAGGGCGCGCTCGTTCCGGCGACCGCGGGGGCCTGCACCACCGGTTCCGCGGACGGATTCGGCGGCGTGGGGACGTCGGGGAGGGGAGGCGGCGGGGGAGGAGCGGCGGTCACGTTCTGCATGCGAGGGCCTCGGGACTGGGCGCGAGGTGCGGGGCGACTCGTGGTCTGCGCCACGCGAAGTTAGCGCCCCCCGCCACCACTACGCGACCGCTGCGTGGCCGTTTCACGCGGCGGCGCCGGTGATGGGGCGCGCCAACGACGAGCGCGGCCGGGCGACGCGGCCACGTCGCGTGGCGTCGCGTGGCGTCGCGTGGCGTCGCGATCGGCGTGACGCCCCGCGACCGTCGCGATACCTCAGCGGCGTCCCGGCCAGGGGACGCCCCGATTCCTCGCCGTCACGGGGGCCAGTCCCTTGTACACGAACTTCTGCAGCCGCTTCCCCTCGTAGGTCTCCGTCGTGTAGATGTTCCCCTTCGAGTCGGTCGCGATGCTGTGTACGGCGAAGAACTGCCCGGGTTGGCGGCCGCCGTCACCGAAGCTGGTGAGGACCTCGAGCGACTGCCGCTCGATGACGTAGACCTTCTCGTTCTTCCCGTCGGCCAGGTAGAGGTACTTCTGGTCCCGGTCCTTCGAGAAGGCGATGTCCCAGACCGAGCCGTCGCCCAGGGTGCGAGGGGCGATGCGCGCCTCCTTCACGAACTTCCCGTCCGTCCGGAACACCTGGATGCGATCGTTAGGCCGGTCGCAGACGTACACGAGCCCGTCGGTGCTGGGCTCCGCGCAGTGCACGGGGTTGCGGAACTGCTGCGCCAGCGGCGCATCCGGATCGTACGGACCGAGGTTGCTGTCGCTCGGCGTGTTGCCGTAGGCGCCCCAGTAGCGCTTGATGGCGCCGGTGTTCATGTCGAGCACCGCCACGCGCTTGTTGCCGTACCCGTCGGAGACATACGCCTCGTTGGCGCCGACGTCGAACGAGATCTTGGCGACGCGCCCGAAGTGCTCCGTCGCCGTGCTGTTGGCGCCCTTCCCGGGGATCCCGATCTGCTGCAGGAACTTCCCGTCGTGGGTGAACTTGAGGATGTGCGAATCGCCCTGCCCGTTGCCGCCGATCCACACGTTGTCCTTGTGGTCGATCGAGATGCCGTGGTTCGACGCGGGCCAGGTGTACCCCTCCCCCGCTCCGCCCCAGGCGTTGACCAGCTTGCCGTCAGGGGCGAACTCGAGAACGGGAGGTGCGGCCACGCAGCAGTCCCCGCTCTTCGCCGCCTCTCCCGTCAGCACCTCGGTCCGCTGGTTGAGCGTCTGCTGGCGGTGCACGATGAAGACGTGGTCACGCGCGTCGACGCCGACCCCGATCACCGAGCCCATCACCCAATGGTTAGGCAGCGGCTGCGGCCAGAACGGGTCGACCTCGAAGGCGGGGGCCTGCGCCCCCCTTCCCTGGGCGGCACCCTGCAGGGCACGCTGCCCCACGCCGAGGGCGGCAATCGTGGCCACGAGGGCCGTGGCGGCCAGGAGCTTCCGCGAACGCGTCATGGACGTCCAATCCCGGGGAACGGCCCCATTCCCGCGCGAAAGGGGGGCGCTGGTCTCGTCGGCGCGGCGTGCGGCGACCATACTACCGTCGCGTTCCGCCTCCCGTCCAGCACCCGTCCCGCACCCGTCCCGCACCCGTCCCGCACCCGGCCCGCACCCGTCCCGCACCCGATTCGCACCCGATCCGTGACCGCAGCCAGCATCCAAAGCGGCGTGTCCGTACAGTCGTGATGCGCACCTCCCCCATCGCCCCCACCCTCCCGTGATGGCGCCGCCGCACACGCTCGTGCAACGCGCGCACCCGCGCGCGGCGCGCGCGTGGCGCCCGCTCCTTGCGCTCATCCTCCTCCTGCTGGCCCGGTCGGCCCCGGGATGGGGGCACGAGGTCCCGCCCCGGGCGACGGTGCAGCTGATCGCGCGGGCCGACAGCACGCAGCTGCGCCTCGTCGTCAGGGTCCCGCTCGAGGCGGTGCGCGACGTCGACATCCCGCTCATCCGCGGCGACTACCTCGACATCGCGCGCGTGACCCCGCGCCTGCACGAGGCCGCGACGCTGTGGATCCTGGGCTACCTCGAGCTGTACGAGGGCGGCCGCCGCCTCACCGGCGGGCGCATCGTCGCGGCGCGCATCGCCCTGCCGTCGGACCGCAGCTTCGAGTCGTTCGACTGCGCCGTGGCCGGGGCGTCGTCCCCGCCACTCCCCAACGAGACGGAGCTCCCGTGGCGCCAGGCGATGATGGACGTGGTCCTCGCCTATCCCATCGCCTCGCCCCACTCGCGCTTCTCGGTACGCCCCCTGCTGGCCCACCTGGGCGTCACGACCTCCACCGTGTTGCGCTGGGCGATGCCCGACGGAAGCGAGCGCGCCTTCCAGTACGAGGGGAACCCGGGGCTGGTCCCCCTCGATCCGGGCGCGTGGCAGGCGGCGGGGCGTTTCGTGGCGCTGGGGTTCGAGCACATCCTGGGGGGGCTCGATCACCTCCTGTTCCTCCTCTGCCTCGTCATCCCGATCCGGCGGCTGCGCCCATTGGCCGGGGTCGTGACCGCCTTCACGGCGGCGCATTCCATCACCCTGCTCGCATCCGCGTTAGGCATGGCGCCCGGCGCTGGGTGGTTTCCCCCCCTCATCGAGTTCCTGATCGCCGCCTCGATCGTCGCCATGGCGCTCGAGAACATCGCCGGGGCGCGCCTCGACCGTCGGTGGCTCGTGGCCTTCGGCTTCGGGCTGGTGCACGGCTTCGGCTTCTCCTTCGCCCTGCGCGACTCGCTCCAGTTCGCGGGGCGCCATCTCGTGACCTCGCTCCTCGCCTTCAACGTCGGCGTGGAGCTGGGGCAGCTGCTGGTCATCGCCCTTGCCATCCCGCTCCTTGCATGGATCTTGAGCCGCGTGGTCGCCGAGCGGCTGGGCGTGATCGTGCTCTCGGCCCTGGTGGCCCACGAAAGCTGGCACTGGATGACGGCACGGTTCGCCGTGCTGCGCGCATACCGCTTCACCTGGCCCGCGCTCGACGTGACGCTGGCCGTCGCCCTGATGCGTACCCTGATGCTCCTGCTGATCATCGTCGCCGTGCTCTGGGGGGTGTCGATCGTGGTCGCCCGCCTGGCGCGGACGCCATCGCGCCCGGCCGGCGGGACGCTCGCCGTGCTCGCCCTCGCCATCGCCCTGGCCGGCGCCGCCGCCACCGCCCACGCGCAGGCGGGCGAGGAGGTGCGCTCGACGCTGTCGGGGGTGTACACCGATGCCCAGGCGGCACGCGGGAAGGACATCTACGTCGGGACGTGCCGCGAGTGCCACACGCCGGCCTCGCACACCGGGGTGACGTTCCGGAACGCCTGGGAGGGCAGGCGCCTCTCCGAACTGCTCGCCTTCATGACCGAGAAGATGCCCAAGAACAGCCCGGGAAGCCTGACGAGCGACGAGTACGCGGCGGTGACGGCGTACATCCTCATGCTCAACGGCCTCCCGGCGGGCGACGAGGAGCTCCCGGCGGACACCGTCGCCGCCAGGCGCATCCGGATCGAGACCAGCGGGCGCTGACGGCGCCGCCCACCCTTCCCCCACCGCGCGAGGATCGAGACCACCATGACGCAACGATGGACCACCCGGCGCTCGTTAGGGACGACGGCCGTACTGGCGGCGGCGCTGGTCGCCGCCTCGCTCGCCCGCGTCGCCACCTCGAGCGCCTCGCAGGGGCAGTCGCTGGTCCGCGGCAACGTGCCGGGGGAGTGGCGGTACTGGGCCGGGGACGCGTGGGGGACGCGCTACTCGTCGCTCGACCAGGTGAACGCCCGCAACTTCGACTCGCTCAAGGTGGCGTGGACGTGGAACGCGGCCCCCTTCGGCGCCGACGAGTACTACCGCACGACCCCGCTCTACGCGAACGGGCGCCTCTTCACCGTGGCCACCACGCGCCGCATCGCCACCGCCATCGATCCGGAGACGGGCGAGACGCTGTGGATGTGGCGCATGGACGAGGGGATCCGCTGGCAGAAGGCGCCGCGACAGTTCGCCGGTCGGGGGCTCGCGTACTGGACCGACGGAAAGGAGGAGCGCGTCATCGTGATCACGCCGGGCTACCACCTCGCCTCGCTCGACGCGAAGACCGGGCTTCCCGACCCCCGGTTCGGGAAGAACGGGGTCGTCGACCTCATGGAGGGACTCGGCTACCCGATCGTGCCGCTGGCCGTCGACGACTCGGGACCGCTCATCATCTCCGACGCGGCCCCCGCGCGCAAGGCCAGGCCGGGCGAACGGTGGAACGAGGCGACGAAGACGGGCGCCGACGGCACCACCGGCATCGACCCCAGCGAGGGACAAATCGCCAACAGCAGCCCGGCGGTGATCATGGGCGACGTGATCGTCCTCGGGAACTCGTCGATCCACGGCTATTACCCGATCCGCCTCAGGAACATCCACGGCTTCGTGCGCGGCTTCGACGTGCGCACCGGGACGCAGCTGTGGAAGTTCAACCTCATCCCGCAGCCGGGCGAGTTCGGCGCCGAGACGTGGAAGCATGGGACGAAGCCCGGGACGCCGGGGGTCGGCAAGGTGGACCCGTGGGCGACGTGGGCGTCGGACCCCGAGCTCGGCCTCGTCTACGTCCCCACCGGGATGCCGCTCATGGACGAATACGGCGGCCATCGTCCCGGGGCGAACCTCTTCGGCAACTCGCTGGTCGCGATCGACGCCAGGACCGGGAAGCGCAAGTGGCACTACCAGTTCGTGCACCACGACATCTGGGACTACGACACCCCCATCGCGCCTAACGTGCTGGACGTCACCGTCGACGGGAGGCGGCGCAGGATCGTCGCCCAGGCCACCAAGCAGGGGTGGCTCTACGTGCTCGACCGCGAGACGGGAGAGCCCGTCTGGCCCATCGTCGAGACCCCGGTGATGGCGAGCGAGGTCCCGGGGGAGGAGGCGTGGCCCACGCAGCCGATTCCCACCAGGCCGGCGCCGTACAGCCAGCAGGGATTGATGGAGCGCGACCTGATCGACTACACGCCGGCCATCAGGGACTCGGCGCTCACGCTGGCCCGGAAGTGCCGCATGGGCGCGTACTACATCCCGGGGCAGCCCATCGACGGTGGCACGAGCGGGCTCACCTGCTCGTGGTACGCCCCTGGCGCGTCGGGCGGGGTGAACATCGACGGCGGCGTCGCGGTCGACCCGGAGACGGGGATGGTGTACGTCGGATCGCAGACGGGGCTGAGCACCATCTCCCTGCAGAAGGACCCGTGCTCGGAGTTCAACTACTCGTCGCCGCACGACAGCTGCGGCCTTCCCGGGGCGCTCCCGACCCCCGCGGGGTACACGCCGCGCAAGGACCTGCAGGGGGAGGGATTCTCGTCACGCGCCGGCGCCTCGCTCATCGGGGGCGTGTCGATCGCCAAGCCCAGGGAATTCGGCGGGATCACCGCCTACGACCTGAACACCGGCGACAGGAAGTGGTGGATCCCCAACGGCGGGATGGTACCCGTCAGCAGCAAGGACCCGCTCTTCGCCGGCGTGTCGCTCCCGCCGCAGGGGGCGCGGGGGCAGGCGCAGATCATCACGACGAAGACGCTCCTCATCTACGGTACGGGGCGCAATGGCGGCGTCCCCGGCCAGCCGCCGCAGCTGTTCGCCGTCGACAAGGCGACCGGCAAGCAGGTCGGCGCGGTGCGCATTCCGGCCAAGACCACCGCGCTCCCGATGACCTTCATGCACAAGGGGCGGCAGTACATCGTCTTCGCCTCCGGGGCCGGATCGTCGACCACGCTGACGGCGCTGGCGCTGCGGAGGTGAGTGGCGAGACGGGCGTTGGGAGACGGGAGTGCAAACGGCGCCTCTGGGCGCCGTTTGCGTGTCTCGGTGCCTGCGCGCCGGTCAGCGCGCGGCCACACGCGCGCACTCCCGTCCCCCGTCCCCCGTCCCCCGTCTCCCGACTCCCACCTACTTCCTCACATACCGCTTCAGCGCCCGCGGCCCCACCTCCGCCCCGTAGATCACGCCGTTCCGGTCCACGGCCACGCCCTCGGCGGCGCTCGTGTTCCGTGAGTCCACATCCGGATCCGGGATGAAGTACCGCACGCTCCCGTCCTTCGCGCTCCCGATGCGGATGCCGCGCAGCCACGCCTTGCGCGAGGGATCGATCGACCCGGACTCGGAGTCGGCGGCGTAGAGCGTGTCGTCGGCGTCGATCCAGAGCCCGCTGACGCGCGAGAACTGGTACCACGCGTCCAGGAAGGTCCCCTCCTGGTCGAAGATCTGGATGCGGTTGTTCGAGCGATCGGCGACGAAGAGACGCCCCCGCGAATCCATGGCCAGCGCATGCGGCTGGTCGAACTCTCCCCTGCCGGTCCCCTTCTTCCCCCACGCCCTCAGGAACTTACCGTCAGGCGCAAACTTGAGGATGCGCGCATTGTCGCCGCCGTGCCCCTCGGCCACGAAGATGCTCCCGTCGGGCGCCACCAGGACGTCGTTGGGTTGCCAGAAGTACCGGGCGTCATGCCCGCCCCCCGGATCGCCGAGCGACATGAGGAGCTTGCCCTCGGGCGAGAACTTGTGGACCTGGTGCCCCGCGACCATCGCAGGCGCAGGGGGGAGGGGGGCGTCGGGCGGGGCGCCGCGCGGGCGGCGTGGGCGGTTGTCCAGCCCGTCGGTCACCCAGACGTTCCCCTGGCGGTCGACATGGATCCCGTGCGGCCACATGACCAGGCCCGCACCGAAGCTTTTGACCAGCGATCCGGTCGCGTCGAACTTGAGGATCGGGTCGAGATTCGACCCGACGCACGTATTGGCGCCGCAACGCTCGCCCACCCAGACGCTCACGCCGTCGGGATCGATGTCGACCGCGCTGGTCGACCCCCATGTGCGCCCCTCGGGCATGCGAGCCCATCCCACCTCGGTCTTGTACGGGTTGGGGCGATCGTTCACCGGCGCCGCACCCTGCTGCGCCCCGGCCACCGCCAACGGCACCGCCAACGGCACCGCCAGCAGCAAAGTGGCGACGCGCCCTCCAGCGCGCGCCGCGCGGCGCACGCGATCCTGACGACGAGCCAAGCTCCCCTCCTGGTGTTCCGGCGCGCTGGCGCCCGTTGGATACGTGTGCGTTCGGCGGAACACCGGGTGTCCGCCGCCGATAGCATACGCTCACCCTTCCGGCAACGCTATCCACCCGCCGCTGGCGGCGCACCACGCGCCACCGGTCCTGTCTCCCGACTCGCGCCTCCCGCCCGGCGTCTCCCGCCCGGCGCCTCCCGCCCTGCGTATCCCGCCCTACACCGTCAGCCGCCGCGCATACTCCACCACCACCCCCTCCTCGAGATACAGCCGCAGCAACCGGAGGTACATGGCCCAGCAGAACGACGAAATCCTGAAGTGCTCGCTGGCTTCGCGCCAGCCGAGATGGGCGAAGCGGACCGTGGTGATACCGGAGTGCTCCTCGAGCTCTGCGCGCACGCGCGTCCCCAACCAGTCATCCATGGCGCGCGTCACCTCGAGCTCGAAGCGGCGCCCGGGATCGCAGGCCGTGACGCGGGCGCGCCAGTCGTGCTCGGGGGCGAACCAGAGGTGATACTCCGCGCCTAACGACGGCGTCCCGCTCGAGCGGGCGGTCCACCAGGTGTCGAGGCCGGCCGAGGTCGTGAACATGTCGAAGACGCGGGCGGCTGGCGCGCCAACCGGGAAGTCGTGGACGATGTCGGGCATGGGTCGAATGACCTGGGGACGGAGGACGGGAGTGGAGGCGCACACAGGCGCCGGCCTGCGCCACTCCTATAGTGTCGGGCCCCCGGGCGCTTGGCGAGGCGCACCCTGAAACGAAACCCCTTGGCGTTCGTACGCTGTCCAAGGCGCTGGACGTCGTCCCTCCGGCCATCCCCAGCAGAGTGCGACATGCACACGATACGGTACGCCTTCCGCACGCTCGCCAAGTCGCCGTTCGTCACCGCCGTCGCCGTCATCTCGCTGGCGCTCGGGATCGGCGCCAACGCCGCGATCTTCTCCCTGTTCAACCAGATGCTCCTGCGCAATCTCCCGGTGCGCGAGGCGAGCCGGCTGGTGAACCTCTCGGCGCCGGGACCCAAGCCGGGACGCACGAGTTGCAGCCAGGCCGGCGACTGCGAGCAGGTCCTGTCGTATCCCATGTTCCGCGACCTGGAGCAGCGACAGACGGTCCTTGCCGGGTTGGCCGCCCACCGGGGCTTCACCGCCAATGTCGCCTTCCGGAACCAGACGCTGAACGGCAACGGGATGTTCGTCTCCGGATCGTACTTCTCGACGCTGGGGATCTCGGCCGCGCGCGGGCGACTCATCGGCCCCAATGACGACGAGATCATCGGCGCGCACCCGCTCGCCGTCCTCAGCCACCAGTACTGGGAGACACAGCTGGGGAGCGACCCGTCGGTCCTCAACGAGGTCATCACCGTCAACGGGCAGGCCCTCACCATCATCGGCATCGCCCCCGAGGGGTTCACGGGGACCACGCTCGGTATCGAGCCCCACGTCTTCGTCCCCATCACCATGCGGGGGCTGCTCTCCGGGCCGCGCGACGACTACGAGCGCCGGAGTTCCTACTGGGTGTACGCCTTCGGGCGACTCAAGCCCGGCGTCGACCTCGCGCAGGCCGCCCAGGGACTCAACAGCATCTACAAGCCCATCATCACCGACGTCGAGGCGCCGCAGCAGCAGGGGATGAGCGACGCGACCATGGCGCGCTTCAAGGCGCGTGAGCTCGTGCTGGCCCCCGGGGCGCGCGGCCAGAGCACCATCCACACGGAATCGCGCACGCCGCTCTTCATGCTCATGGGGATCACGGCGATCGTCCTCCTGATCGCGTGCGCGAACATCGCCAACCTCCTCCTGGCACGGGCCGCCAACCGTTCCATGGAGATGGCGGTGCGGCTGTCCATCGGCGCGGCACGCTGGCAGCTGCTCCGTCAGCTGCTGACGGAGTCGGTGCTGCTGGCGGTGATGGGGGGCGTCGTCTCCGTCATCGTCGCCCAGTGGACGCTGACCGCGATCGCGTCGATGCTCCCGCCCGCGGCGACACGAACGCTCGTCCTCTCCCTGGATACCGGCGTCGTCGTCTTCGCCGCCGCGACGTCGCTGGCGACCGGCGTGCTGTTCGGGCTCTTTCCGGCCCTCCACTCCACGCGCTCCGACCTGGTCACGACCATCCGCTCGAACGCCGGCAACCTCTCCTCGCACAAGTCGGCCGCGCGCTTCCGGTCATCGCTGGTCACGGCGCAGATCGCCCTCTCGATGGCGCTCCTGGTGGCCGCGGGGCTGTTCATCCGGTCGCTGGCCAACATCGCGCGGGTCGAGCTGGGCGTGAAGGCGGACAACGTCGTCACCTTCGCCATTTCGCCGCGGCTCAACGGCTACGCGCCCGCCCGCTCGGCCACGCTCTTCAACCGGGTCGAGGAGGAGCTCTCGGGGCTGCCGGGGGTCACCGCGGTGTCGTCGGCCCGCGTCCCGATCCTCTCGGGCGACAACTGGGGGACCGACATGCGCGTCGAGGGCTTCCAGGCCGATCCCGACACCGACACCAATGCCCGCTTCAACGAAGTCGGCGCCGGCTACCTCTCGGCGTTAGGCATCCCGCTCCTGGCCGGGCGCGAGTTCACCGTGGCCGACGGCAGGGGGGCGCCGCAGGTCGCGGTCGTCAACGAGGCGTTCGCGCGCAAGTTCAACATGGGGCGCGACGTGGTGGGGAAGCACATCTCGACCGAGGGCGAAGGGCCGCTCGAGATCGAGATCGTGGGACTCATCAAGGACGCCAAGTACAGCGACGTGAAGCGGGCCGTTCCCCCGCAGTTCTTCATCCCCTGGCGCCAGGACTCGACGGTGGGGAACATGTACTTCTACGTCAGGACGGCAATGGCGCCGGAGCAGCTCCTGCGCAGCATCCCGCCGCTCCTGGCCCGCCTCGACCCCAACCTCCCGGTCGAGGAGCTCAAGACGCTCCCGCAGCAGGTGAAGGAGAACGTCTTCCTGGATCGCATGCTCGGGACGCTCTCGGCCGCCTTTGCCGCCCTCGCCACGCTGCTGGCGGCGGTGGGGCTGTACGGCGTGCTGGCCTACACCGTGGCCCAGCGCACGCGTGAGATCGGGGTGCGCATGGCGCTAGGGGCCGACGCCGGGATGGTGCGTGGGATGGTCCTGCGGCAGGTCGCGGTCATGCTGGCCATTGGCGGCGTGATCGGCATCGCCGGGGCCGTCGCGGTCGGGCGCGGGGCGCAGTCGCTCCTGTATGGCGTGCAGGGCTTCGACCCCTTCGCGGTCGTGGGCGGCGCGCTCCTGCTGGCCGTCGTCGCGCTCGGGGCCGGCTATCTCCCGGCACTCCGCGCGTCGAAGGTCGACCCGATGCGGGCCCTGCGGTACGAGTGAGGCGCGGTCGTCGGAGAGATGGGCCGCCACTGGCCGGCCCATCGCACCGGCGCCAGCTTGGTGGGGATGACCTCCTCCCGGCGCTCCCCCCGTGACTTCGTCGCGCTCGTCGTCGCATGCTCGTGGGGGGCGGCGGCGTGCGGGCGACTGCCGCCAGCGGCAACGCCCGCTCCTCCGCCTCTTGCACCGATCGCCGCCGCGCCCGCCCCACCACCGGCGGCGCAGTACCCGTCGCCGATGGTGGAGAGCTCTCGCGCCCATCGGCGCATCGCGCCCCACGAACTCGGCACGCGGCGCGTCCTCCTCGAGGGGATCCTGCCCCGTCCGGTCGAACTCCACCTTCCGTCCCGCGCACCGAGCGGGATGTCCGTTCCGCTCCTGATCCACTTCCTCGGCCCCGCGTACCTGGCGGTCGATGCCGCGCAGGCGATCGACTCAGGGATGGCGGTCGCGGTCGTGAATCTCGCCGCGGGGTCGTCAGCCTACGAGCGCCCCTTCCGGGACGGCAGCGCGTGGCCTCGCCTCCTGGCCGCGATCGACTCGGTGCTGCGCGATGGGGGGGCGCGGCGCGTGGCGTCGGGCGATGTCTACCTCAGCGCCTTCAGCGCCGGCAACGGCGCGGTGCGCGCGATCGTCGGCGACAGCGCCGGCGCCGCACGCGTGCGCGGCATCGTCATCCTCGACGGAATCCACACGGGGTACATCCCCGACCGGCGCGTCGTCGCCGAGGGGGGGCGCCTCGACCCCGCCAACCTCCAGTCGCTCCTGCGCTTCGCGCGACGGGCCGTGCGCGGCGAGGTGCGCATGCTCGTGTCGCACTCCGAGATCTTTCCGGGGACCTTTGCCAGCACCACCGAGACCGCCAGCTGGCTGCTGGCGGAGCTGGGGGTGCCGCGCGCAACCGCGCTGGCGTGGGGACCTAACGGTATGCAGCAGACATCGGAGGCGCGCGCCGGGGGCTTCACCCTCCTTGGCTTCGCCGGCAACAGCGCGCCCGACCACATCGACCACCTGCACGCCCTGCCGACCTGGCTGGGGCGGGTCGTCGCCTCAGGCCTCCCGCGTTAGGGCGTCGCCGCGCCCCCACTTGATGCGCGTGTACGCCATCCGGAAGCCGCGCCGCTCGGCGTTGCGCTGCGATCCACTGCCCGGTGCCGCACACATCATCGCCAGGTCGCAGCCGCAGTCGGCGGCGTACCGGAGCCGGGCCGCGAGCAACGCGGCCTGGGCCCCCTGGCGCCGCCCGGCCGGAACGGTGCTCGCCCCCGCCAGGAGGGCGACGCCTTCGTTGATATGCATCGCGCCGGCGGCGATGGGCACCCCGTCCCGCTCGGCGATGAAGGCGTGGGTCCGGCTGGCCCGCACGGTCACGCCACCGAAGTCACGCATGAATTCGGCCAGCTCGGGCGTCTCGCCCCATCCGGCCGCCGCCGTCTCGACCCAGGTGGCAGTCTCGTCAGGAGCAATACGGCGCGCCACGAGTCCCGGCGTACCGGAGTCGGGCGACGGCTGCGCGGGGTCCAACACGCGGCAGAGCACCGATGTCAGCTCGACCGGACGGTATCCGCGCGCGGCCAGGATCGGGAGGATCGCGGGATCGGCGATCGGGCTCACCTCGTGGACGACCTCGGCGCCCCGCGCGCCGAGGTACTCCTCGATGCCTTGCAGCTGATCGGGCGAGGCGGGTGCGAAGAGCGCCACCCCGAAGCTCTGCGTGAGGGGGGAGCCGATGCCGTCGAACATGACGTACGCCCCACCCACGTCACGCCACCCGGCCCCGACGGCGGGCGACAGGGCAGCCCGCGCCTCGACGAAGGCGGCATTGGCGCACGCCTCGGCGCGCTCGAGGCGTCGGGAGAGCGCGAGGTCGGTCAGGGGGTATCGAGACATCTCGTGAGTCGGAATGCTGTGGTCGGAGTGCGGATCGCATGGCGCGGCGACGGCCGACGCAACGGCGCCCGACGCCGCGGCGGCGCGCACCAATGTGCGCGGCGCGCGGCCGCGCTGAGTAGCCCCCCGTCCCCCGGCAGGCGGGTTGTCACATTTCGCGTCGCGGCGCGTGCGGCTCTCCCCCGTTGCCCACGGCGGAACCGAGGGCGAGCTTTCATCGGACCTTCCCTTCCAGCCCAGCCACATGCGCCTCACGAAAGCCCTGATGGGCGCCGCCCTGGGCGGCGCGCTTTTCGTCACGCTCCCTGCCCAGGGGCAGGTTGCCGACACCAGCCGGCGCGCGGCCGCCGACACCGGGCGCAGCACCGCCGACAGCACGTATTCCGAGGAGCAGGCCGGGCGCGGCGAGCAAGTGTTCACGCGCACGTGCCTCGAGTGCCACGCCCGCTCCGAGATGGCCAGCGCCGACTTCCGCCTCAAGTGGGGAGGGCAGTCGACGTACGACCTCTTCAAGAGCATCGCCACGACGATGCCCGACAGCGATCCCGGCTCGCTCCCGCGGGCGGAGTACGAGGACGTCGTGGCGTACATCCTCAAGCTCAACGGGATCCCGGCCGGGCCGGCGCAGTTGGTGAGCGACTCGGCCTCGATGAGCCGGGCGAAGCTCATGCTCCCGCCCAGGGCCGAGGCCACGCACACCTTCGGCGCCCCCCCCAGCGAGGGGCGGCGCCTCACGATGCGTCGCTCCGTCCCGATCGCGCACGGCCGGCGTACCGTGTTTCCCAGGTAGCGCGGTCGCACGCCGCGCCGCTGGCGCCCCCGCCCCGTCCCGATCGATGATCCGCACCGTCGCCACCACCCCATTCGCCGACCAGGTGCCCGGTACGTCCGGGTTGCGCAAGAAGGTCGCGGTGTTCCGGCAACCGCACTACCTGGCGCACTTCGTCCAGTCGACGTTCGACGCCGTGCAGCTGCCACCCGCGGCCACGCTGGTGGTCGGCGGAGACGGGCGCCACTTCAACGACGAGGCGATCCAGGTGGTGCTGCGGATGGCGTCCGCCAACGGCGTCGCCCGGGTCATCGTCGGGCGTGACGGGCTCCTGTCCACCCCGGCCGCCTCGCACCTGATCCGCCTACGCGCCGCCGACGGCGCGATCATCCTCTCCGCCAGCCACAATCCCGGCGGCCCCGATGGCGACTTCGGCATCAAGTTCAACATGGCCAACGGCGGGCCGGCCCCCGAACGGATCACGGCCGCGATCGCCGATCGCAGCCGCCGCTTGCGGGAATACCGCATCGCCGAGGGAGGCGGCATCCCGTTAGGCACCCTGGGGGAGCACGCACTCGGGGCGCTGGTGGTCGAGGTGGTCGACCCCGTCGCCGACTACGCCGCGCTGATGGAGTCGCTGTTCGACTTCCGCGCCATCCGCGCCCTCCTCTCCGGCGGGCGCTTCCGGATGCGCTTCGACGCCATGCACGCCGTGACCGGCCCCTATGCCCACGAGATCCTCGAGCGCCGGCTCGGGGCCCCGCCGGGGACGGTGATCAACGGCACCCCCCTCCCCGACTTCGGCGGCGGGCATCCGGACCCCAACCTCACCTACGCGCACGACCTGGTCGAGGAGTTGTTCGGCGCCGACGCCCCGGACTTCGGCGCCGCCTCCGATGGCGACGGTGACCGCAACATGATCCTCGGACGCCGGTTCTTCGTGACGCCGTCGGATTCCCTGGCCGTCCTCGCGGCCAACGCCACCCGCGCACGCGGGTACGCGTCGGGGATCGCCGGCGTGGCCCGCTCGATGCCGACCAGCAGCGCCGCCGACCGGGTCGCCGAGTCGTTAGGCATCCCGTGCTACGAGACCCCCACCGGGTGGAAGTTCTTCGGCAACCTGCTCGACGCCGGACGCATCACCCTGTGCGGCGAGGAGTCGTTCGGGACGGGGTCGAACCACGTGCGCGAGAAGGACGGCCTGTGGGCGGTCCTCTTCTGGCTGGACATCATCGCCAGCCGCAAGGAGGGGGTGGAGGCGATCGTCCGCGACCACTGGCGCCGCTACGGGCGCAACTTCTACACGCGGCACGACTACGAGGACCTCGACGCCGCCGCGGCACGCGCGGCCATCGACGGCGTGCGCCGGCAGGGCGATGCCCTCGCGGGGACGCCCCTCGCCGGCGACGTCGTGCGGAGCGTCGACGACTTCTCCTATCACGACCCCGTGGACGGGAGCACCAGCGCCAACCAGGGGTTGCGCATCCTCTTCGCCAGCGGGGCGCGCATCGTCTTCCGCCTCTCGGGGACGGGGACCGCGGGGGCCACGCTGCGACTCTACGCGGAAGCGTTCGAACCCGATCCCGCTCGGCACGACCGCGACGCGCAGGAGGCCCTGGCCCCGTACATCGACGCCGCGCGGTCGGTCGCCCGGCTCCGGGAGCTGACGGGACGGGAGGGGCCGACTGTCGTGACATGAGGCAGGGGGCGGGAGCGCGGTGTCGCGGAGCGGCACGCGCATCCGCCCCTCCCCGCCATCCCCCGTCGGCCCGCGCCCGGGTGACCGCACGGCGCCCCCCCCAACGCCACGCCCTCACCGACTCGTGAAGGGCGCGATACCTTTCCCGCGTGCTCCCCCCGTCCTCGCGCCTGCGCGACGCCCTCGCCCTCGCCCTCCTTGGCGTGGCCTTCCTCGTCGCCCATCAGGTGGGGCTGCACAGCATCACCCTCCCCAACCCGCTCGCCCCGCTCTGGCCTCCCTCGGGGGTCCTCCTCGGCGGGTTCATCCTCCTCCCGCGCCGCACGTGGCGAGCGGCCACCGCTACCGTCATCCTCGCCGCCAGCATCTCGAGCACGCTGGCCGGCGTGCGACTGTGGCTGGGGCTGGGCTACTTCAGCGCATCGCTGATCGAGCTCGGCGTGGCGCTGTGGATCATCGACCGGGTGGCGGGACTGTCGGTCACCTTCCGGCGCGTTCGCGACACATTCGCCCTCCTGGCCGGGGCAACGCTCGGGGCGGCGGCGAGCGCCGTGGTCGCGGCGTGGCTGACGAGTCTGACCAGCCAGGCGCGCTTCCTGGCGAGCGTCGGCACTTGGTGGACCGCCGACGTCCTCGGGATGCTCCTCCTCACCCCGTTGATCGTCTCGTGGGCGCGCACCCCGGACCGCGTCACGACGCCGCGGCGGCCGGTGCGTGCCCTCGAGGGAGTCGTCGTCCTCGCGATCTGGATCGCGGCCGCCTACCGGATCTTCCGCGGCGATGTCGTCATCGGATGGCTGGCGCCGCACCCCTACATGCTCGCGCCCATCGTCGTCTGGGCAGCCTTCCGCCTGGGGATCCGGGGCGTCACCGCGGCCATGACCAGCTTGGCCCTGGTGGCGGTCGCGGTCGTCCTGCGCGCCCCCGCGTCGTTCCCGTTAGGCGGCGAGACGCTGGCGCAGCGGCTCTTCCTCGTCCAGGTCTTCCTGGCCGCGATCACGGTGACCGGACTCTTCCTCGCCTCGGCGCTGGCCGAGGCGCGCACCGCGACCGTCGAGGCCCGCGAGTACGCCGAGCGCCTCAAGGCCATCGGCGACAACATCCCGAACGGCGTGCTGTACCAGGTGGTGCGGGAGCTGGATGGGACGCGCCGCTACCTGCACGTCAGCGCCAACGTGGAGCGCGTCATGGGGGTGAGGGCGGAGGAGGTCCAGCGTGACATCTCGGCGATGCTCGGACTCTACTCCGCCGACGATCGCGCGCGCATCGACGCGGCCGCCGAGGCCTCGGCGCGCGACCTCTCCGTGTTCAGTGTCGAGGCGCCGATCACCCGTCCGGATGGCGCCACGCGCTGGATCCAGGTCTCCTCGACGCCGCGGCGCCTCGAGGACGGGCGCGTCGTCTGGGACGGCATCCAGTCGGACACCACCGAGCGCCGCGAGAGCGAGGATCGCTTGCGGCGTGCCAACCGGGCCCTGCTGACCGTCAGCCACTGCAACCAGGTGCTGGTGCGCGCCCAGACGGAGACCGAGCTGTTGCGCGACATCTGCCGCGTCATCGTCGAGGACGGCGGCTACCGACTCGCGTGGGTGGGGTACGCCGGCGACGACGACGAGCAGCACGTCGAGCCGGTGGGGCACTGGGGGTACGAGGCGGGCTACCTCGAGGGGCTCGAGATCGTCTGGAGCGACACGCCGCGCGGGCGGGGCCCCACCGGGACGTCCATCCGCACCGGGCAGCCCGTCGTGTGCCAGGACTTCTTCTCCGACCCGACGATGGAGCCGTGGCGCGCCGACGCGATCGCGCGCGGGTATCGCGCGTCGCTCGTCGTCCCGCTGCGCGACGGGGGACACGTCTTCGGCGCGCTGACGGTGTACGCGCCCGAGGCTGGCGCGTTCGACGAGGAGGAGATCGCGCTCCTCGCCGAGCTGGCCGACGACCTCGCCTATGGCATCATGGCGTTGCGCTCGCGCAGCGAGCATGCCCGTGCCGAGACGGCGCTGGCCGCCAGTGAGGAGCGGTTTCGGCAGCTGGCGGAGAACATCCGCGAGGTGTTCTGGATGATCGATGCCCGCACCGGCCACACGCTGTACATGAGCCCCGGGGTGGAGCGGATGTACGGCGTATCGGCCGAGACGCTGGTGCGTTCGCCCGAGGTGGGGCTGTCGCTCATCCATCCGGAGGATCGCGACCGCATCGTTCGCGCCTGGGACACGGTGGTGGCCGGCGGCGAGTACGACCACGAGTATCGCCTGCAGCGTCCCGACGGGACGATCCACTGGGTGCACGCGCGGGCCTTTCCGGTGCGCGACGCGGACGGAGGGATCTATCGGGTGGTGGGCGTCACCGACGACATCACCGCCCGCAAGCGGGTCGAGGACCAGCTCCGCCAGGTGCAAAAACTGGAGGCCATCGGGCAGCTGGCGGGCGGGGTCGCGCACGACTTCAACAACATCCTGGCCGCCATCATGATGCAGGTGGGGATGGCCCGCGCCCTCCCCGGCCTGCCTGGCGACGCCGCCGAGCTGCTGCAGGACATCCAGGCGTCGGCGCAGCGGGCGGCCAACCTGACGCGGCAGCTCCTCGTGTTCGGCCGCAAGCAGGTGATGCAGGAGCGCCCGGTCGAGCTCAACGACCTGGTCGCCGACCTGGCGCGCATGCTCCGCCGGGTGGTCCCGGAGGATTTGCAGCTGCAGCTCGCGATGCACCCGCGGGCCCTGACCGTCAAGGCGGACCCCGGGATGCTCGAGCAGGTCATCATGAACCTCACCGTCAACGCGCGCGATGCCATGCCCGGCGGCGGCGTGCTGACGATCGAGACCTTCACCCGCGCGCTCTCCGCCGACGACGTGCGCCCCTTCCCCGGCGTGGAGCCCGGCACGTTCAACGGCGTTCGCGTGCGCGACACGGGGTCGGGGATCCTCCCCGAGCACCGGACCCACATCTTCGAGCCGTTCTTCACCACCAAGGAACCCGGGAAGGGGACCGGGCTCGGCCTCCCGACCGTCTTCGGCATCGTGCAGCAGCACCACGGCGTGATCCTGATGGAGAGCGAGGTCGGCCACGGCACCTCGTTCGAGGTGCTCCTGCCCGCCCTCGTCCCCGGGGAGGTGCGCATCGCGGCGCCGACCGCCGAACCGCTCCCCCTCCCGCCCGTCATGCGGACCATCCTCGTGGTGGAGGATGACGCCTCCGTGCGCGAGATGACGCGGCGCGTCCTCGAGCGCGGGGGATACCGCGTGCACGTGGCGCACAGCGGTCGCGAGGCGCTGGACCGGTGGCAGGGCTACACCCCCCCGCCCGACTTGCTCCTGACGGACCTCGTGATGCCGGAGGGGGTGGGAGGGGTGGAGCTGGCCGCCCACCTCCAGGCCCGAAGTCCCGCCCTGCACGTGATCTTCACCAGCGGCTACGACCCCGACCACGGGACCCACCCGGTGCGACTGGAGCCCGGGGTCAACTTCCTGCAGAAGCCGGCGACCCCGCGCCAGATCCTCGATCTCGTGGGGCTGGCGCTCGGGACGGCCTAGCGCCCGCGCCATTTCGTCCGGCTGTCGGTAGATTGCACGCCGGTCCCGCGCCGCGCCCCCCACCTTCCCCTGAGAGCAAGGAGATCGCTCGTGAGCACGTCGATGGAGCCTCGACACGCCTTGGACGAGGCGGCCGCCGATCGGATCGCCCGACTGCGCGGGACCGAATACGCGAGGCTCGACGCCGACCGTCACGTCTACGTCGACTTCACCGGGGGCGGGCTCTATGCGCAGTCGCAGGTCGACCGCCACGCCGAGCTCCTGCGCACCGGCATCTACGGCAATCCGCACTCGTTGAGCCCCGCCTCGCTGCGGGCCAGCGAGCTGGTGGAGCAGGTGCGGGAGCGCGTGCTCCGCTACTTCCGGGCCGATCCGGACGAGTACGTGGTGATCTTCACCGCCAATGCCAGCCACGCGCTCAAGCTCGTCGGCGAGTCGTACCCGTTCACCAACAAGGATCGCTTCCTCCTCACCTTCGACAACCACAACTCGGTCAACGGGATCCGCGAGTTCGCGCGGACGCATGGCGCGCCCACGACGTACGTCCCGCTCGGCCCCGAGCTCCGCATCGAGGACGAGGCCCTCGAGCGCGAGTTGGCGATGCACCCCGAGGCCAGCAACTCGCTGTTTGCCTATCCGGCGCAGTCGAACTTCTCGGGCGTGCAACACCCGCTGGAGTTCATCGCGCGCGCGCAGGACGCGGGGTGGGACGTCCTTCTCGATGCCGCCGCGTTCGCGCCGACCAACCGGCTCGACCTCTCGCGCTGGCACCCGGACTTCGTCTCGCTCTCGTTCTACAAGATGTTCGGCTACCCCACCGGGATCGGGGCGCTGATCGCCAGGCGCCGGGCGCTGGCCAAGCTGCACCGCCCCTGGTTCGCCGGAGGTACCATCTCCGTCGCCTCGGTGCAGGCCGATCGCTTCCTGTTCGCCGAAGGGGCTGCGGCGTTCGAGGACGGGACGGTGGACTATCTCGGCATCCCCGCGATCCTGTTCGGCTTCGACGTCCTGGAGCGCGTGGGGATCGAGCACGTGCACGAGCACGTGACGGCGCTGACCGAGCGTGCCCTGGCCGCACTCGCGACGCTTCGGCACGGGAACGGCGCCCCGGTGCTGCGCATCTTCGGCCCGGGCTCCACCGATCGCCGCGGTGGCACCATCGTCTTCAACTTCTACCGGGGCGACGGCACGCTCGTCGACCATCGCCAGGTGGAGGCACACGCCGCCGCCGAGCGTATCTCGCTGCGCACGGGGTGCTTCTGCAACCCGGGCGCCGGCGAGACCGCGTTGCGGCTGTCACGCGGCGAGATCGAGCGCTGCTTCCCCGCCGATGCGCTGGGCGGCGGCTTCGAGCCCTTCCGCCAGTGCATCGACCCGACCAAGGGGACGGGGGCGGTGCGCGTCTCGTTCGGCCTGGCGACGAACGCCGCCGACGTGGACGCCGTCATCGCCTTCGCGCACCGCATGGTGGAGGCGTAGCCAGCGGCGTCCGGCACCGGCCGCCCCACGCGCGGTCCACGACCCGAGGGGGCTCGACGCCACGGGCGGCGCACGACGCGCCGCCCGTTCGTTTCCCCTATCGCCCTAACGCGCCACGTTCACCCAGCGGCGCACCATCCCGAACGTCGCCGCCCCGGGGTTGGCCGCCAGGATCTCGAGGGCGTACCGCCCCTCGGCCGGGAGCTCGATCTCCCCCGCATAGGTGCTCCCCTCGCCTGCATACGCCAGCTTCCCCTCTCGCACCACCATCCCGTCGCGCACCAGCCGGGCGACGACGTCCCCCACCTCCCACATGCCGCCCGGCTGCGTGGGACACGAGCACAGCATGCGCACGCGCGCACGCACCGGCACGCGGGACGACGCCCGGAGCGCCGCCGTCGTGTCGGGGGCAAGGAGGTCGATGACGTAGCCGTGCATCTCCAGCACGACCCCGTCGCCCGTGACGTCGCGCCCCGGGAAGAGCCAGAGCCGCTTGGACGCGCGTGCCATCTGGTCGGGATAATTGAGCGGCCCCTCGGCCGTCACATCGACCATCGTCGGCTCCGTGAGGGTGATGGTGGCCACGTACCTGGCGCCATCGCCCGCCGTGAAGACGTCCTCGCCGCGCTTGCGCGGCTCCTGCATGATGCGTCGCGTGTCTCCCGTTCCCCCCTCGTGCCGCCCCTCGGCGAGCAGGCGGCCGGTGGCCGCGTCGCGGATGCTGACCCGCACGCCGCCCACGGCCGAGCCGATCAGCTTGGCGTCATGGGTGACGACGTGCGTGACGATGCGCGTCGCCGTCGGCGACTGGGGCGATGGGGACTTCCCCGAGCCAAACGATGCGCAGCCGGCCAGGGCGGCGAGGGCGGCGGCGGCGATGAATGAACGGATGGATGCAGTCATGCCCGGAAGAGACACCCCGTGCGTACCGGAGGCAATCGGGCGAAGCCGAGCCGTGCGGTGAGGGATGTCCCGGCGCGCGCCCCTTCCCCCGCCCCTGCGCAGGAGTTGATTGGAGGGGGGCGGGGGCGGGGCCGCATCGCCGCTGGCGCCGCCTGCGGCCCCCGAGGGCGATCCCGCGCCCTGGGGGCTCCCGAGGTGACGGGTGCTCCACGCCGGCGGGCGTCCTGCGCTGGGTGCCTCCTCCCGTCCATGTCTCGCGATGACGCGCTTCACCCCGTTTGGCGCGCTGCACCTCACGTCGGTCGTCGCCCTCGCGGGCGTCGTCGCCGCCCTGTGCGCCATCGGCGCGCACCTGCGCGAGACGCGCGCTCGGCGCCGCTACGAGCGCCTCATCGCCCTCCTGGTCGCGTCGCTCTGGGTCGCGTACCAGGGATACGATCACATCGTCCACGGCTTCGACGTGCGCTGGTCGCTCCCATTGCAGCTGTGCGACTGCTCGGCGGTGATCGCGGCCCTCGCCTTTGCCTGGCCGCGGCGCCCCCTCCACGCGCTCGCGTGGTTCTGGGGACTCGCCCTCGCCTCACAGGCCGTCCTCACGCCGGACCTGCAGGGGGGACCCTCCACGCTCGCCTTCTGGGCTTTCTGGCTCTATCACACCTTCGTCATCGGGGCGGGGGTGTACGCGGTCGTGGTCCGCCGCTTCCGCCCCGCCTGGCCAGATTTGCGCCTGGCGATCGGGCTCGGACTCGCCTATGCCGTGACGATGTTCATCGTCGACGCGGCGTTCGGCCTCAACTACGGCTATCTCGGGCGCGACATGCCGGGGCAACCCTCGCTGCTGGACGTCCTCGGGGCGTGGCCGTGGCGCGCGCTCTGGATGGTCCTGCTGGCCTCTCTCGCCATGACGCTGCTGTGGCTGCCGTGGGCGGTGGCGCGCCGCGTCGCCCCTCGGCGCGCGGATACGTGACCAGGTCGCGGGGGGAGGCCGCCGGCCGCGTGCGGCATGGCTCAGCCATCCTCGATCTCCGCCTTCCGCAGCAGCGTCTCGGAACAGGTGGGGCAGATGCCGTGCGTGAACTCGGCGTTGGAGCGCGCGGCGATGTACCCTTCCACCTCCTGCCAGTAGTCATGGTCGTCGCGGATGCGCTTGCACCAGGCGCAGATGGGGATGAGCCCGCCCAGCTGCTTCACCTCGGCGAGCGCGCGCTCGAGTGATGCCGTGCGCTCGCGGATCCTGAGCTCCAACCCGGCATTCAGCGCCTCGAGCTCCTCCTGCGCGCCCCGGCGCTCGGCGTCGACGCGGCACAACGCCATCGCGAGCCTGACGAGGATGACCGTCGCGACCACGACGCCAAGGACCACCATGACCGCCAGGCCGAAGCGCGCGTCGAACAGCCCCAGTCGCTCGCCGATGACCGGGATCCATCCCAGGAGGAAGAGGACGGGGAAGATCGCGGGGAGGAGCGTCCGCGCCACCAGGCCACCGGCACCCCGACCGAGGAGGATCGGCATGAATCCCTGCTCCGGCCTGGCGAGCATCGTGGCCACCGAGAGGAGCATGAAGCTCACCACGGTGGAGAGCGCGATCGCCGTGGTCGCTCCGAACGTCGTCAGTGAGCGCACCCCGTAGAAGTAGCCGACGAAGGCCGTGGCCGCGAGAAACAGCACCGACGACATGAGTGCGTAGACCACCGCCGTGGCGAAGGCGGGGAGGCGCAACTGCACCAACAGCGCCGTCCCGCTCAGCACGAGGCCCAGCGCCGCACCTGGGGCCATCCGCGGCGATGGCTCCGGCCCGAAATCGTCCACGCGTGCCGAGCGCACCAGCATGTGGTCGATGCCGAGGTCTACCCCGAGGACATGCTCCGCGAGCGCCCCCCCACCGATGAGGATGACGAGGATGGCGGCCGCCTGGCCGATCGCAGGGGGCATGCGCGACGCTTCGGCATCTCGCGTCACCTGCCAGAGCGCAAGGGCGGCCAGGATGAAGGCGAGTGCCGTGTTGGCCTTCATGGACACGTCACCCGGCACCAATGTCGCGAGGATGGGAACGCCGAAGGTCCACCCTGCCAACGCCACGGCGCCCATGAGGGCGATGATCACCGCGACTCCCCTGGCGAGGCGGCGCGCCGCGCGGGAAGGGGCCAGCTCGTACTCATCAGGCATGCTGGATCGTAAGCCGGCACCCGGTGCTTCGACAAGCGACGATCTGCAGGGGCGAAATCCTCCCTGTGTGATGCCGCTATGACACTCGTACCCTGCTAAGGGTGAGTGAAGGGCGTCCCGGGCCCCTTGCGAGCCCAACCCGTCATGACTGGATTCTCCGGGCACCGTCACTCCTTCGGAGCCTCGCATGGACACCCCTCTCGTCATCTTGCGCGCTGTTCACATCCTGGCCGGCGTGTACTGGGCCGGTGCCGTCTTCGTCGTCGTGACCTTCCTCATGAAGGCGGTCGCCGATGCGGGACCGGCAGGCGGTCAGGTGATGGGAGCCTTGATCAAGCGGCGCTTCCTCGACGTCATCCCTGCCGCTGCCCTGATCACGGTGCTTAGCGGACTCGACCTTTATCGGCGCACATCCGGGCGTTACGGCACCGACTGGATCCGCTCCCCGACGGGGATGGGGCTGAGCATCGGCGCCGTGACCGGGATCCTCGCGCTCCTCATCGGTGCCATCGTGGGGCGCCCCAACACGTTGCAGGCGGCGGCCCTGATGACGCGTGCCGCGACGATGGCCGACGGGATGGAGAAGGCGGCGCTCATCACGCGGGCCGGCCACCTGCGTGCGCGTGGCACCGCCGCCATCCAGGGGGCCGCCGTCCTCCTGCTCATCTCGGTCCTGTGCATGGCGGTGTCGCGATACCTGTAACGTCCACGCGCCCGCGCACCCGGCGTGCGCGCTCACGGGTTTCCTGCAAAGAACGTGTTGAAGAGTGAACCTCCCGTGCGCCTCCGCGTATCACCATGGAGCGATGCGTCGCGCCCTGGCACCCGATTCCGCAGGCGCACCCGTGTTCCGTGGCGACGTCCCGACGAGCCAGCGCCGATGACCCGACAGACACGGCCGTGGCGAGCGCTATCGTCACGCCGTCGCTCGCAGGGAGGTGCAATGTCCAGCGTTCGTCGTCTCGTATCGGCTGTCACCCTGGTTGGCGCGCTCCTGACGCTGGCGGGGTGCAACCGTACGAGCCAGGCCCCTCGGGGTGGCGAGGTCGCGCTCTTCGTGCGCAACAATGCCTTCCTCGACGTGAACGTCTTCTCGCTCCCCACCACGGGGCTCGACACGCGCATCCGGCTGGGGACCGTCACGGGGCACTCCACGCAGCAACTGAGTGTCCCCGCAATCGCGCTGCGCCCAGGCGGAGTGCTGGTCCTCTACCTGCACGCCATCGGGAGCAACAGCTATTGGGTGTCGCCCGCCGTCATGGTCGACCCCACGCAGGCGGCCTGCCTCGACATCTACGCCGATCCCGGCGGCGACCTCGGCCGCACGTCGCTCTATACCACCATCGTCGCCGCCGCCAACGGCCGGGCGGCGATGGCGTCGGGCACCTCCGACACCGCTGTCGTGAGGCGGGACACGGCCGCGTGCATGTGATAGTTGTATCTCGTTAGGGCATACGGGCGGGACGATGCGTCGAAGCGCGCACGCGCGCCCAGCGGGGAGGATTGACCATGCGATACCTCACGACCATCCGGCGAGCGGCGCGCGCCCTGCGTCCCGCCCTCCTTGCCCTGTCCCTCGCCGCTCCGGCGGTACTCCCGGCGCAGTACTTCGGGCGCAACAAGGTCGTGTACCGACGCTTCGACTTCCGCGTCCTCCGCACGCCGCACTACGACGTGCACTACTATCCGGAGGAGGCGGCCGCTACCCGTGACGCCGGGCGCATGGCGGAACGCTGGTACGCGCGACACCTGGCGCTCTTCGGCGACACGGTCAGCCGGCGCTCGCTGATCCTTTACGCCAGCCCGGCCGACTTCCAGCAGACGAACGTCGTTCCCAGCGATATCGGCGAGGGGACCGGGGGCGTCACCGAGGCGTACCGCAGCCGCGTCACCATGCCGCTCACCGGTGTCTACGCGGAGAACGATCACGTCCTGGGGCACGAGCTCGTGCACGTCTTCCAGTATGCCGCTGCCGAGGCGCCGGCGGAGCGCGGCGGCGGAGGGGGCATCCAGAGTCTCGGGCAGCTCCCGCTCTGGCTGGTCGAGGGGATGGCGGAGTACCTGTCCGTCGGGCGCAACGATCCGAACACGGCCATGTGGATGCGTTCGGCGGTGCTGCGCGACAAGGTCCCGAAGTACAAGGACCTCACCGACCCCCGGATCTTCCCGTATCGCTACGGACAGGCGTTGTGCGCCTACATCGGCGGGCGTTGGGGCGACGACACGCTCGTCGACCTCTTCCTCGAGGCATTGCGCCACCCGCTCGAGAACGCCATCCAGCGCCAGCTGCATCTCACCGCGGACCAGCTCGTCGCCGAGTGGACCGAGGCGATGCGCGCGTTGTACCGGCCGGCCATGTCGGGGCGCAGCGATCCGCGCGAGGTCGGCGTCGCCGTGCTCGCCGAGCGCGGGCGCGAGCCGGGACTCGACGTCGCCCCGGTGGTGAGCCCCGACGGACGCTACGTCGCGTTCTATTCCAGCCGCTCGCTCTTTTCCATCGACATCTTCATCGCCGACGTCGCCACCGGAGAGATCGTCTCGCGCCTCACGTCGTCCACGGGCACGACACACTTCGACGCGCTCAGCTTCGTCTACAACGCCGGGACGTGGTCTCCCGACGGGCGCGACTTCGCCTTCGTCACGTACCGGGAGGGACGCAACGAGCTGGCGATCGCCAACGTGGCACGGCGCGACATCACGCGGCAGGTGACGATTCCGGGCGTCAGCGGCATCTCCAGCCCCACCTGGTCCCCCGACGGCAAGGTCATCGCCTTCTCGGGGCAGGCCGGCGGCGTGAGCGATCTCTACACCTACGATCTCACGACCGGGAGCGTACGGCGCCTGACGAGCGACCCGTACGCCGACGTGCAGCCGGCGTGGTCACCCGACGGCGCGTCGATCGCCTTCGCCACCGACCGTGGCCCCGGGACGAACCTGGACCAGCTCACCTACGCCCCGCTGGGAATCGCCGTCATCGATGTCGCCTCACGGGCCATCCGGCCGGTGCCGCTCTTTGCCGGCGTCAACACGCTCAACCCCCAGTGGACGCCCGATTCGAAGAGCCTGTACGTGCTGAGCACCCCCGATGGCTTTCCCGACATCTATCGGGTCGACCTCGCCACCGGGGCGCGCACGCGCGTGACGCACACGGCCACCGGCGTCAGCGGCATCGCGGCGCTATCGCCGGCGATCTCCGTGGCCTCGCGCACCGGGCGAGTCTTCTTCTCCGTCTTCGATCGCACGGGGTATCGCCTTCGCGCGCTGGACGCGGCGAGCGCGCGGGGCGAGCCGGTGACGGATACCATCGTCGCGCACGCGACGGCCGGGCTCCTGGCGCCGGCCGAGGCCGTCGCGACGAGCGTGGTCGAGCGTCGCATCCACGACGCCAGCAGCGGGCTCGTGGGGACGAGCACCTTCAGCGAGCGCGCCTACGCCCCCACCCTCAAGCTCGACGCCATCTCACCACTCTCCGTCGGTGTCGCGACGAGCCGGTACGGGACGGGGTTCGCGGGGGGGATATCGGCCAGTTGGAGCGACGAGCTGGGCGACCGCAACGTCGGGGTTGCGGTGCAGGCGATGGGCGAGGTGCAGGACATCGGTGCCGCGGCGTACTACCTCGACCTCAAGCGTCGATGGCAACGCTACTACGGGGCCAGTCACGTCCCCTACCTCACGCTCTACACCACCGTCGAGCCGGGAACCGTGAACGTCCCGGGAGGTGGCACCGCCGATGCGACCATCGTCAATCAGTACCTGCAGCGCGTCTTCTTCGACCAGGTGCAAGCGGGGGTGACATACCCGTTCTCGTCCGTCAGGCGACTGGAGCTGTCGGCCGGTCTCTCGCGCGTGAGCTTCAGCACCAGGGTGCAGCGGCTGGCGGTGCTGGGCGGCACCGCCTATGACCTGGGGCGGGCCAACGCCGACTCTCCTTCGTCGCTCTCCTTCGCGCAGGGGTCGGCCGCGCTCGTCTTCGACAACTCGATGTTCGGCTTCACCTCGCCGGTCACCGGCGGGCGGTATCGCCTCGAGATCGCCCCCGCCGTCGGCGACCTGACGTACAACCTGGTCACGGTCGACTACCGCCGCTACCTCTTCGCCAAGCCGTTCACATTCGCCTTCCGCGGCCTCTCGCTGGGGCGTTACGGGAAGGATTCGGAATCACCTCGTCTCTCGCCGCTGTATGTGGGCGACAGCTACCTGGTGCGCGGCTACTCCGTGTTCTCGTTCGATCCCGCGGAGTGCTCGGCAGGGGTACAGGGTGGGAGCAGCTGTCCGGAGTACGACCGGCTCATCGGGAGCCGCATCGGCGCCGCGAACCTGGAGCTGCGCATTCCGCTGTTCGGCACGAAGGATCTCGGGCTGCTGGAGACGCGCTTCCTCCCCGTCGAGATCTCCCCGTTCGTCGATGCCGGCGTGGCGTGGACGAGCGAGAGTTCGCCCAGGTGGGTGTTCGCGCGCGAGTCTCCCGATCGCATCCCGATCGTTTCCACCGGCGTCTCCTCTCGCTTCAACCTGTTCGGGGCGATGGTGCTGGAGGTGTTCTACGCCAAGCCGTTCCAGCGACCGACCAAGGGATGGGTGTGGGGGGTGCAGCTCCTTCCCGGGTGGTAGCCCGCCGCGCTCGGGGCCGGCGGTGACGCGCTGCCGCAGCTGCCGCAGCTGCGGGAATGCCGGACACGACCGGTAACGGTCGCCGGATGCCTGCCGCGTCGTTCGGCCTTATGCTTCAGGAGAACGAGATCTGGCCAAGGGGGTGAGCCTGATGAAAGCGCGCGACATCATGACGCCGAAGCCGTTCTTCGTCACGCCGACGGATGACGTCTGCAAGGCGGCAGAGATCATGCGCTACGAGAACATCGGCGGGGTCCCGGTGGTGGAGAGCGAGACACGCCTGCGCCTGGTGGGACTCATCACGGATCGCGACATCGCCACGCGATGCGTTGCGCGCCGGCACCAGCACCCGTGTCCGGTGCATGACGTGATGACCCCTGCCCCGCTCAGCACGGTACACCCGGACGCCGAGGTATCGGAGATCGTGCGCCTGATGGAGGAGGGATCGGTGCGACGGGTCCCCGTGGTGAGCGACGACGGGGTCCTGATCGGGATCGTGGCCGAAGCCGACATCGCGACCAAGCTCCCCCCGGAGGAGGCGCTGCCGCTGCGGAAGCGCGTCAAGCCGCACACCGGCGTACCGCACCTGGGGCGGGAGCTTCGCTAGCGCCCGTCAGGCGGCGCGCGATCGGCGCAGCACCAGGGTCATCGCAGCGAGCAGGACGAGCCAGACGGCGGTCCTGAACGTCATCGCGCGCACGCTGTCGACCGCGACGGCGCTCCCGCGTTGGTACTGGTAAACGATGAAAAGCAGGACGAGGAAGTTGAGCAGGGCGATCGCCCCGGCAGCGCTCCTTCCGCGGCGGGCGTTGCGCCATGCCGCGACGCCCGCCCCGATGTATGCCACGCCCATGACGGTGTTGAACACCAGGAGTGGCAGGTAGACGACATAGCCCGGGTCACCGCCCGCCAGGACTCGTCCGCCGGCAGCAACGGTGGCAAGGCCGAAGGCGATGGCCACGATGGCGGTGGCCTTCTGCAGGGTATCCATGGGATGGCGTCCGGTGTGGGGGCGAGCGGGATGCTACCGCCCCGGCACACGTCCGGACATCGGGGAAAAGACGATTGCTGCACGGCGGTGGCAGGCTAGGTTGGACGCACGATGCGCCACCCGTCGTGCTCGCGCCGCGCCGCCTCCGCCCTGCTGTGGATCTGGTTCGCCGTCTTCCTGGCGGCGCCGGCGTCGTGGCGTCCGTGCCCGATGCACCACCCCGTCCGGCAGAACGGGGTCGCAGGGAGCGGCACGCACGCCGGGGCTCACGAGCGCGCGGACGCCGGCACGCACATGGCGGTGGCCGCGCACGACGCGGACGCCGACACGCACATGGCGGCGGCCGCGCACGAAGTGGACGCCGGCGAGGACGCTCCCGCGCATCCCTGCGACTGCGCCACCGACTGCTGCGGCACGTCGCCGACCGCGATCGAGCCCCCCTCGATCCTGGCCGCCCCGCATGCGATTCCGGCGCGCAACGCGCCCGTCTTCGCCTCGACGATCGGAGTCGCGGCGGCGCGCGTGCGGCTCCTCCCCTTCGCCAACGCCCCACCGGCGGCGTAGAGGCCCCCGGCGCCCGGCGCCGGCGATCCCACTCCCACGCGTCCCCCACCGGCCGCCACCTCCTGCGGCGGCGCCGGTCCACGGCGTCCATCGTTCCATGCGATGATCCCGCGGGGGACGTCGCTCCGACACCAATCGCCACGCATGATTCGCACGCCCCAGCCGGCGCCCCGAGTCGGGAGGCGCCTCGTCGCGCAGTCGCGCGGCGCTGTCGTCGCATCGCTCACGTTGGCGCCGGCGGCGCTGCCCGCGGCGTTGCCCGCAATGCCGTCCGCAATGCCGTCCGCAATGCCGTCCGCAATGCCGCCCGCCATGCCGCCCGCACCGTTGCCGTCGGCGCTGGCGCAGTTGCCGGCGTTGCTCCTGCTGGTGTTGCTGCTGGCGGCGTGCGGCTTCACCTCCCCGGAGGTGCGTGCCGAAGGAGCGGTGATGGTCCCACCCACGGGCGGGGCGCCAGCGGCAGTCTACCTGACCCTGGTCAACCATGGCCGCTACCCCGACACGCTGCGCGGCATCACCGCCCCAGGCGTGGGCGCGGTCTCGCTCGTGACCCAGCGGCAGCACCGGTCCCCCACGGGCGGAGACGGATCGCGCTGGATGGCGATGACGGCGCCCGTCTCCTCGGTCGCCATTGCGCCCGGGGGCGACGTCGCCTTCTCGCCGGGCGGCGTGCACGGCGTCGTCGCACGGCTGCAACGCCCGCTCGTCCTGGGCGAGACGGTGGCCCTGGCGTTGCATCTGACGGATAGGCGCGTGCTGTCGGTACGCGCACGCGTGGTCGCCTTCACCGCGCTGGACAGCGCCCCCTCACCGCTCGCGGCCACCGGGGGCCGCAACGCCGCCGCCGTGCCGGGCGGCCGCGCACTCTACCGCGCCAACGGGTGCGCCAGCTGCCACGGCACGGACGGGCGCGGCGACGGCCCCATCGCCGCCACGCTCGATCCGCGCCCGCGGGACTTCCGCGACGCGCGCGCCTTCCGCAACGGAATCGACACCGCCGCCATCGCCCAGACCCTCGCCACCGGCATCCCCGGGGGCGGCGCGATGCCGCGGTACGCACACCTCACCATCGACGAGCGCCGCACGCTGGCCGGCTTTCTCATCTCGCTGCGCGCGTCCCCACCACACTCGACACCACTGCCATGACCCTTCCCCCGACCTACCTCGCGCGCCGCGCGGGCGCTTCACCACTCGCGGCCATCGCCTTCCTCCTCGCCGTCGCCGCGCTGCCGCTCGGCGCGCAGGCCCCCGCCGTGACCGCGGTGACCGCGGTGACCGCGCGCGACGCCTTCACCTTCGAGACTCCCGCCGGGCGCAAGGTCACGGCGGTGTTCGCGATCCTCGAGAACCGGGGCCCTGCCCCACGCGCGGTCGTGGGCGGAGCCACGGCGGTGGCCGACACCCTCGAGCTGCACGAGATGAAGCGCGGCGGCGGCATGATGCAGATGTCGCCCGTGCCTTCGATCGACATCCCCGCCGGCGGCGCCGTGGCGCTGCGCCCGGGCGGGTTGCACCTGATGCTCTTCGGCGTGCGCCAGCCGCTGGTGGCCGGCGACACCATCACCGTCACCCTCACCCTGGACGACGGGACCCGCCTCCCCATCGCCGCCGAAGTGCGCAAGCGGCAAGGGATGATGCGATGACGCCGACCGCACGCCGAACGGCGGCCGCGCTCGCATTCGCGTTCGCCGTCGCCGCACTCGGACTGGCGCGCTGGAAGACGTCACGCGACCACCCCCCCGTGACGTCCATCGGCGGCGACTTCGTCCTGACCGATCACACCGGTGCGCCGTTCTCCCTCGCGTCGCAGCGAGGGAAGGTGGTCCTGGTCTTCTTCGGCTATACCTACTGCCCCGACGTCTGCCCCACGACCCTCTCCAAGCTCGCCTCGGTCACGCGCCGGCTCGGGGACGACAGGGCCCGGGTGACGACGCTGTACATCACCGTCGACCCCGAGCGTGACACCCCAGAGGTGCTCGCGGCCGATCTCGAGAGCTTCGACCTCGACGCGTTCGGCCTCACCGGGACGCGCGAGGAGATCGATCGGGTCGTCGCGCTCTATGGCGCATCGTACGAGTTCGTTCCCCGGCCCGAGTCGGCGATCAAGTACACGGTCAATCACACCACCACGCTCTACGCGCTCGATGCGCGGGGGCGCGTGCGCATCCAGTTTCCGTACGAGGCGACGGTGGACCAGGTGGCAACGGGAATCGAGACGCTCCTGGCGGAGTCGCCCTGATCGAGCCGGGACACGGCGCCACGCATCCGGCGTCCGCACCGGCGGTGCGGGCCGGCTGCGTGGCGCGGCGGACGCGGCGGCTCGCGCTACCGCGAGTCCCGCGCGGTGCGAACGGCTTCGAGGATGCGCTGGAACCGCGGCTCGCGCCGTATGGCGGCGAAGGTCGTGCTGTCGAGGACGAAGGGCAGCTCGTCGTCACCCTCGCGCAGCGCCCGCTCCAGCAGCGCGTACGTGCGTGCGGTGTCGCCGAGGGCGAGCCAGGTCGTCGCCAGGCTCACGCGCGAGACCCCCAGGCGCGCGGCGCTGTCGGCCAGGGCGCGTGCCCGGTCGCGCTGGCCGAGCCGCGCGGCGATGAAGGCGTGCTGCCCCAGCTGCACCGGGTTGTCGGGCGCGCGCGCGCGTGACCGGACGATGGCCGACTCGGCGGCCACGAAGCGCCCGAGGCGTACCAGCTGCAACGCCAGGTTGCCGAGGAGGATCGGGTGCCCGGGATCGAGCGCCAGCGCCTGGCGGATGGCGCGCTCCGCGTCGGCCGGGCGGTCCAGTGTCGAGTAGAGGTTGGCCAAGTCCGAGTACACGGCCGGCGACGCCGGGTCGAGCTCGACGGCGCGCAGCGCGAGCGCGACGGCGTCGTCGGGGCGGCCGGCCCGCGCGACGAGCGGGGCGAGGCGCGAATACGGGCGTGGATCGCTTGGGGCGGCCCGCATCGCCCGCCGGTAGTGCCCCTCGGCGACGGCGTCATCGCCGCCGCGCACTTCCTGGGTGCGACCGAGCACCAGCCAGCCATCCACGAGATTCGAGTCGAGGGCGAGCGCACGTCCGGCGAGCGAGCGCGCCTCGTCGTACGCGCTGTCCGTCGGCGCCCACCGCAGGTACCCCTGCCAGTGCCTGACGGTAGCCAGTCCGGCGAATGCATGCCCATATGACGAATCACGGGCGATGGCCTCGCGGAAGTGCCCGATGGCCGCGGCGTATCCCTCCGGCGTGTTCGCACGGAAGGCGCGCCACCCCTTCATGACGGCAACGTGCGCCATCGCATCCCGAGGCTCTCGCTCGGCCGCCACGGTCCCCGTTCCCACCTGCACCAGGAGGCGCGCGACGATCGCTCGACCGATGTTGTCCTGCACGGCGACCACGTCGCCCATCGAGGCCTCGAAGTTGTCGCTCCACAGGTGATACCCGCTTGCGGCATCGATCAGCTGGGCCGTGATGCGCCAGCGGTCGCCGGCCTGGCGGATGCTCCCCTCCAGCACGTGCCGCACCCGCAGGGCGCGCCCGATTGAATCCACGGGGAGGTTGCGCCCCTTGAAGGCGAAGGCCGACGTCCGCGCCGCCACCTGGAGCCCGGGCACCTGCGCCAGTCGGTTGAGGAGCTCCTCGGTCATCCCGTCCGCCAGGTACTCGTTTCCCGAGTCGCCGCTCATGTTGACGAACGGGAGGACGGCGATGCTCGGGGTGGTGCCGGTTCGCTCGGCGCGATCCCGCATGGCCCAGCGGATGCCGAGGATGGCCACGACGAGCACGGCGAGTCCGAGGGCGGCGCGCGCCCAGCGTCGTCGCCCGGGAGCGCCATGGAGAGGCGCCGCAGGCAAGGCACGCGCCGCGGCCGGCGCAGCAGGCGCGGCCGGCGCGACGGGCGCGACGGACACAGGCAGCGCCGCCGTCACCGCTCCACCAGCTCCTGACTGGTCTCCCTCTGGTGCGCCCCGGCTTCCGCCAGGTGCAAGGGCGACGATTTCGGCCGTCGTCGCGACCGGGCGCTCGCCGATCGACTGTACCAGGCGCGTGAGCTCGAGCGACGGCTTGAGGCCGAAGTCCGCCGCCAGGCGCTTCACGTGGTCGGCATAGACATCCAGCGCGCCGGTCACGTCACCCGCATCCGCCAGCAACTCCACGAGGCGGCGCACCGCCCCCTCGTCCGTCGGATCGATCGCCAGCGCCCGCCGGGCCCAGCGCACGCCCCCTTCGGCGTCGCCCGAGGATGCGGCCGCCTCGGCCAGCTGTCGCGCCCCCTCCACCGCCAATCGCCGTCGTCGCAGTCGTTCATCGTCCAGCCACCGCTCGGCGTCGGGGGCGTCGTGGACATGCAGCCCCGCGAGGAAGTCCCCTTGGTACAGCGCCAGCGCCTCTTCGAGCTGCCCGCCATCGATCGCGGCGTCGAAACGGGAGGCGTCGCATATCACGATCGCCGGGTCGATCCCCACCTCGCGCTCGCCCCGCGTCGTGATGGCGTCCTCTCCCATCCCCCGCCGGAGGTGGTGCAGTGCCTGCCGGAGGCTGTTTCGCGCGCGCTCGGTGTCCGATTCGGGCCAGAAAAGGGCGAGAATCGTGTCGCGACTCCGGAATCCCGCCGGCCGCGCACAGGCCAGATAAGCCAGCAGGGCCAAGCGCTTGGGCTGCGCCAGGATCGTCGCCAGCGCCGTGTCGTCCCGTCGGAGCTCGATTGCGCCGAGGGTCTGGAACCGAATCATCGCCGGAAATCGCCGAAAATGGCCGGGATCGAGAAGAAAAGTCGGCGGAGACCCCCCAGATAACGCCTGCCAGCAGGGGGAGATAACGCGTGCACGCCAGAATACACCCGTTACGGAGGCCGCCGTGAGGCCCCAGAACGAACCGGCAATCGAGCGAGAGGAGCATCCATATGTTATCGAACCGAGCAAACCACCGCACCGTCGCGCTGGCAATCGCCTTCGCCGTGCTCGCCGCCGCGTGCGGCGACTCGGCCCCCATCCCCCCCGTGGCCGTTCCAGCCCCGGTCCATGCGGTCGTCCTCACCCCGGCGATGCCGTCCATTCGCGTCGGCGAAGGGGTGCAGCTGACCGCGACGCCGCGCGACGCCCAGGGACGCCAGCTGCACCGTCCCGTCGCCTGGCAGAGTCTCGCCCCCCACATCGCGACCGTGAGCGAGTCGGGGGTGGCGACCGGGGTCGGCGCCGGCCAGGCGACGATCGCTGCGACCAGCGATGGGGTGACGGGCGAAGTTCAACTGGTCGTCGCGGCGGTGGAGCCGCCGGTGCCGCCGGTCGCCCGTGTCGTCCTGAGCGACGGGAGCCTGGATCTCGAGTTGGGCGAGGAATACCAGGTCGTCGCCCGCACCGAGGCCGCCGACGGGTCACTCCTGATTGGGCGGGAGCAGTACTGGGGAGCGAGTCGCCCCGAGGTGGTGCAGGTGGCGGGCAATGGACAGCTTCGGGCGCTCGCTCCCGGATCGACCGTGATCACGGTGTCGAGCGAGGGAAGGTCCGCGCAGCTGACGGCCACGGTGCATCCGCGCCCGACGGGCGCGCTGGTATTCGATCGCGTGTCGGAAAGTGGGAACGAGATCTTCGTGCGCGCCCTCGACGGCACCCTGACGCGCATCAACGCGGGGAACGTCTCGCGTCACCCGACGCCATCACCCGATGGCCGGCGCATCGCCTTCGCGGTGACGCAGCGCGACCTGACGACCGGGGAAATGCTGTACGACCTCTTCATCGTCGACCGCAACGGAATGAACATCCGCCACCTCACGAAGATGGCCGGCGTCGAGACCGATCCCGCGTGGAGCCCCGACGGGACGAAGCTCGCCTTCGTCGGCTCCGCAACCGTCGGTGATCCCTATGACATCTTCGTCGTGGACGTGGACGGGAGCACGGTGGTGAACCTGACGGCCGACATGCCGTACTCCTACGAGCAGGCGCCCGCCTGGTCGCCGGACGGTTCCCGCATCGCCTTCTCGTCGTTCGGCCTGATCGGCACGTCGCACATCTACGTGATGAACGCCGACGGCTCGTCGCGCATGCGGGTGAGCGATGATAAGATGCGGCACTCGCTGCACCCGACCTGGTCGCCCGATGGACAGCACATCGCCTTCTCGTCGCTGAACGGGCCGACCGGCCAGGACATCGTCATCGTCCCGCGCTCGGGCGGCGCGGCCACGTACATCGCCATCCCCGGGCACCAGCTCGATCCGGTCTGGTCGCCCGACGGCGCGCACCTCGCCTTCACCGGCTACGTCGCCGAGGTGCAGCACGTCTTCACGATGCGGCCGAACGGGAGGGTGATCCGGCAGCGGGCCGCGGGGCGCAACCCGGCCTGGATCAGGCCGTGAGCATGGGGCGTCAGCGCGTGGCACCCCTGCCGGCACGGAGCGCCTCGAGGGTGCGCGCATAACGAGCGTCGCCCGGGGCGAGCTGCACGGCCCGCTGCAGCGCCGCAATGGCCTCCGGAAGCTTCCGCTGCCGGGCGAGAGACCGCCCCAACTCGAAATGGAGCTCCGCCTCGTTCGGCATGCGCGCGATCGCGTCCCGGATGAGGCGTTCTCCGTCGCCCTCGCGCCCCTGCAGGGAGAAGACCCCGGCGAGGTTGACGATGGCCGGGATGTTGCGCGGCCATTGCTGCGCGGCGGCGCGGAACTCGCGCACGGCGCCGGCGGTGTCACGGCGCGTGAGGAAGAAGGCGCCGAGGGTGACCCGGTGCTCGGCGCGGTCGGCGTTGTAGCGCTGGCTGGCGATGAACTCCTCGCTGGCGCGCGTGAAGGCACTGCGCCACTCCGGGCGCGCGAGCGAATCGGCCACCGGCGCCAGCGACCAGGTGGCGGCCAGGCGCACCGCGCGCAGGGGGTCCGAGAGGAGGGGGGCGGCGACCGCGATACGCGCCGCCGGCGGCACTCCCTCGAGCGCCGCCAGCGCCCATCGCCTAACGAGCGGATCCGTATCGCCGGCCCCGTCGGCGGCGGCGGCGAGCAGCCGGCTCGCGGGGGAGGCGGTGTCGCGCACCGCATGAGGGGCCGGCACGCCGCCCTCGCTGGCGCCGGTCGGGGGTGCATCGGCCACACCGCCGGCGAAAGCCGCTCCATGGCGCGCCAGCCGTGCGAGCGCCGACGCCCTGACGACCGCAGGCTGCGTACGGTCGCGGGCAATGGTGACGAGCGAGTCCATCGCCCCCGCCCCCCCGCGATCGTCGAGCGCGAACGATTCCGCGAAGCGCTGGAAGCCGCCGGGATCACGCCCTCCCATGCTCCGCACCCAACCCGCCGCCCACGCCGCGCTCCGATCGGCGTGACAGGCGTTGCAGGCGTTGGGGACTCCGAGCGTGACGCTCCGGTCCGGGCGCGGGACGCGGATGCTGTGGTCGTGACGGCCGTCGATCTCGAGATAGTTCGTCACCGGCATGTGGCATGAGGCGCACGCGTCGCCCGCGCTGGAGCGCGCGTGACCGTGATGGGCGCCCGAGCCGAAGCGCGCGAGAGAATGGCACTGCCCGCACACCTCGTTCCCCGGCCGCCGCAGCTTCTGCGTGTGCGGATCGTGGCAGTCAGCGCACGTCACGCCAAAGGCGTGCATGCGGCTCTCGAGGAACGACACATGGTTGTAGACCTCGTCTTCCTGTTGCCCATCGGCATGGTACAGCCCGGGGACGATCACCAGCGGGTCGTAGTAGTCCATGAAGGGCGCGCCCGCCGTGTATCCTTCGGCGACGTGCACGCGCCGCGCGTGGCACTGCGCGCACACCTGGAGCTCGCGATCGGTGCGGAGCGGCACGCTCCGCCGCGCGTTGCCGCTGGTGGAGTCGATGCTCCAGGTGGCGCCCCGCCGTTCGTCGAGACGCGCGGGCAGCCTGGCCTCGCGCCAGACCGTGCGCCGCAGCCACGCCGGGAGGCGTCCCCACGCGGCGTGACCCTCCCCGGGGCCATGGCACCCCTCGCATCCCACGCCGAGCTCCGAGTACCGCGTGTCGAAACTGTCGGCGCGCTCCACGTAGTGCTTGCGCACCGCCGTGGCGTGGCAGTCGGCGCACATGTAGTTCCAGTTCATCCCACGCCCGCTCCAGTGCATGTCGTCGTCTGGGCCGAGCGGAGCCACGACGTCGAGGGCGAGCCAGCGCTGCCCGCCCTGGGCCGCGGGGCGCGCGTCCCACGACAGCGTGAGTGGCTGCAGCCGCCCCCCAGGGAAGGCGACGAGGTACTGCTGCAGCGGGTAGACGCCGAACGTGTACCGCACCTCGTAGTCGTGCAGCCGGCCGTCGGCGCCCGTGGTATTGACGACGAATCGCCCGTTGCGCCTGAAGAAGCGCGAGACGTGCCCGTCCTCGACGTACGTCGCACCGGAAAAGTCCCCGAGGACGCTGCTGTCGGTGGCCGGCTGCATGGCCACGGCGTGTTGCGACGAGCGCCAGGCGGCGTACTGCGATGCGTGGCACGGCGCGCAGCGGGCGGACCCGACGAACCGCGCGTCGGCATCGGCGCCAGCACTGCCTGACGAGGGGCGGCACGCTGCGGCGAACAGGGCAGCGACGCCGAGCGACGCGAGCGCGCGCACGGAGGGCAGCATCCACATACACTCCCTCCCGGTACGGCTCCCGTCAAACGGATGGGCGACTGGCCGTCACCAGGCGCCCTCGCGCGCCCTCGCGCGCCCCCTCGCGCGCCCCCTCGCGCGCCCTCGCGCGCCCTCGCGCGCGACCCCACGGACGTGGGCACGGGACGCTGGTACCCGGGTTCGGCACGAAAGGTGCGTCCTCCCTCGTGCGAGAGCGCTGCACGGTGGTCGCGGATGAAGTATCCCCAACCTTCGCGCATGCGTCTTCCATAAGGAGCGATGCAAGCGCGAGCGCGTGCGCTGTCGCGCGCGCGCGGCGCCTCCATCATCACTTGTCGTGAGGGTTGGTCTCGTGCGTCCATTCAAGTTCTTGACCGTGCTCGCCATGGTGGCGATCACCGCTTCCTGCTCCAAGGACGACCCCATTTCGGCGCCGGCGATTCGCAGCGTGGCGCCCGCCTCCGGGGTCCCCGCCGCATATGCCGACGTGGTGGTCGGTACCGAAGTCCCGATTTCGGTCATCGTGTCGGGCGTGAACGGACCGGCGGCAAATGTTGCCGTCACCTTCGTCCCCTCGGCCGGCGGGAGCGTCACGCCAGCCACGGTGCAGACCGGGGCAGACGGCAAGGCCTCCGCCAGCTGGAAGCTCGCCGCAACCGTCGGCGGGAATACCCTGGCCGTGACGGCCGCCGGCCGGTCGACGACCTTCACCGCGTCCACGAGGGCTGGCGCGGCCGCCAAGGTGGTGCCGAATGCAGGGATGGACCAGTCGGCCATCGTCGGGACGGCTGTCGCGGTCCCGCCGAGCGTGAAGGTCACCGACGCCAACGACAACATCGTCGTCACCCCGACAGCCGTCACCTTCACCGTGACCTCCGGCGGGGGGAAGCTCAACTCGAACGCGACCGCCGTGACGGTGCAGACCGTCGGCGGCATCGCCAGCGTGACCAACTGGATCCTGGGATCGGGGGCGGGGACCGGCAACAACACGCTGACGGTGACCACCGCTCCCGCGCTGGCCGGGAATCCGCTGACGTTCGCTGCCTCCGGCCGTGCGGGAGTGGCGGCGACGCTGGCCATCAAGGCGGGCAACAACCAGTCGGCCATCGCGGGGACGACGGTGGCGGTGCCACCCAGTGTCCTGGTGAAGGATGCGTTAGGCAACCCGGTCCCCGACGTCGACGTGACGTTCACCGTCACCGGCGGTGGGGGAACGGTGGCTCCCGCGCTCGTGAAGACGGATGCCACTGGGACGGCGACCGTGAGCGGATGGGTGCTCGGTACGGTGGTCGGCGCCAACGCGCTGTCGGCGCGTGCCACGGGGGTGCCGCCGGTGTCCTTCAGCGCGACGGGGACGACCGGAGCGGCAGCCCGCATCGAGAAGGTGACGGGTGACAACCTCACCGCAGCCGCCGGCACGCTGCTCCCGACGGCGCCCGCCGTGCGGGTGACGGACTCCAACGGCAATGTCGTCGCGAACGCCGCCGTGACCTTTGCCGTGGCGAGCGGCGGGGGGACGATCGTCGGTGACGCCACCGTGAAGACCGATGCCCAGGGGATCGCCACCGTCGGCGGGTGGAAGCTCGGGCCGGCGGCCGGCGAGCACAGGCTCCTCGCGACGAGCGGGACGCTCGTGGGTAGCCCGCTGACCTTCACCGCGACCGCGATCCAGACGGCGGCGACGATCGCCGTGCACGCCGGAAACGACCAGACGGCCATTGCCGGCGCCGCCGTCGCCGTGGCGCCAAGCGTGATCGTGAAGGACGCCCTGGGCCATCCGATCGCGGGGGCCGAGGTGACCTTCGCCGTCTCGAGCGGCGGGGGCGTCGTTGCACCTGTGACCCCGGTCAAGACCAACGCGCAGGGAATCGCGAGCGCGACCAGCTGGACGCTCGGCAAGACGGTGGCGGGGAACCCCAACACCCTCACGGCCAGCGTCGCTGCCGCAGGCGTGGCCGGGACGACGATCTCGGCCACCGCGATCCCCGGACCCGCGGCGAAGATGGTGAAGTACGCCGGCGACAACCAGGTCGGCGGCGTGGGACTCCCCCTGCCGATCGACCCGACGGTTCGCGTGCTCGACGCCAACGACAATCCGGTGGGTGCGGGGACACGCGTGACCTTCGCCGTCACGACGGGCGGCGGCGCCATCAATGGGGCGTCGATGGTCCAGACCAACGCCGCCGGGCTGGCGATGCTCGAGGTGTGGGTGCTCGGCGGGACGCCGGGGGCCAACACCGTTACCGCCAGTAGCAACGGGCTCGCAGGGAGCCCGGTCACCTTCAACGCGACGGCGATCCAGTCCCTCGCGACGATGCAGGTCAACGCCGGGAATGGCCAGGTCGCGACGGCGGGGTCCGCGGTCGTGACGCCGCCCAGCGTCTTCGTGCGTGACGGGTTCGGCAATCCCATGCCCAACATCGCCGTCACCTTCAGCGTCACGGGCGGTGGCGGGGCGGTGGCCCCGGTGGGCGCCGTCATGACGAATGCCCTCGGCGTCGCCACCCTGACGACCTGGACGCTCGGAACGACGGTGGGGCCGAACACCCTGCAGGCGACGGCGGCCGGCATCGTCCCCGTCACCTTCAGCGCGACCGGTGTCGCCGGCCCCGCAGCGCAGCTCACCAAGCACGCCGGCGACGCGCAGACCGCCGTCGCAGGCTACGCGGTGGCCACCGCCCCAGCCGTCCGTATCACCGACAGCCACGGCAATCCGGTGGCGGGGGTGAGCGTCACGTTCGGCGTCGCCAGTGGCGGCGGCTCGATCAGCGGTCCGGCAACCGTGCAGACCAACGCCTCGGGCATCGCGACGGTCGGCGGGTGGATCCTCGGGACGCTTGCGGGTGCGAACTCGCTCAGCGCGACGAGTGGTGCGATCGCCGGAAGCCCCGCGACCTTCACCGCCACGGGGACGGCGCCCGTCCCCGCGTCGATCACCATCAACGCAGGGAACAACCAGACGGCGAGCGTGGCGGCGGCGGTAGCCACCGCGCCCAGCGTCGTCGTGCGCGACGTCAACTCCAACCCCATCAACGGCGCGAACGTGACGTTCGCCGTCACCAGTGGTGGCGGGTCGATCACGGGATCGGCGACCGTCACGACCAACGCCTCCGGCATCGCGACGGTTGGCGGATGGACGCTGGGCACCACCGCCGGCAGCAACAACAACACGCTGAGCGCAACCGTCGGCGCCCTTCCCGCGGCGACGTTCACCGCATCGGCGACCGCCGGTGCGGCCGCCACCCTCCTCAAGAACTCCGTCGACCCGGACTCGGGCGCCGTCTTCGACGCCGTCCGGACGCCGAGCGTGAAGGTCGTGGACCAGTACAACAATCCCGTGCAGGGCGTGTCGGTCTCGTTCGCCGTCACGGCGGGCGGAGGGAACATCACCGGGGCCAACCCAGCCACGACCGATGCCAGTGGCATCGCGTCGCTGGGGAGCTGGACGCTCGGGAACTCGCTCGTCCTCAATACGGTGTCGGCGACCAGCGGGGCGCTGACCAACAGCCCGCAGGTCTTCACCGCGTACGTCATGATGGATTATGACAACGCGACGTACGAATCCACGGTCACCGCGGCAGCGGGCGACAGCATCCCCGTCCGGGTCGGAGTCTTCGTGCGGGACGCGAACAACCAACCGATCGCGAACCAGCTCGTGACCTTCACCATCACGCAGGGTGGTGGCCGCTTCGGGGCCACCGGCAACGTCACCCAGCTGCTGGAGTACTCGGGGCCACTCGGGCGTGCGCAGTCGTCGGGGACCCAGCTCTGGTACCTGGGCTCCACGCCGGGCCCGAACACCGTGACCGCGACGACGGTCATCGGCGGACGCACCTTCGTCCTGGTATTCAGGGCGACGGGAACGTGATGCCTGCGTAGCGTCGCCCCGACGCGAATGCCAGTCGACGGCGCGCACCAGGGTTCCGGTGCGCGCCGTTGCCGTTCACGGGCGTCGAGACCGGCCGACGACGACTGCCCCGCGATCTAGCAGGCTTGCGTGATGACCGCGGAGACGGGCTCGAGCCCGGCGCTGGCGTAGCCGAATCCGCCGAGGAGCGACTCGTTGAGCTCCGTGCGATAGTACTGCCCGCCGATGCACGTGGTCGACGTGATGCACTCGGCCAGCGGGAGCTTGGCCGAGCCGCCGTAGTCGGCCGTGACGAGCGAACTGTTGCGGAGAGTCTGCCCGACACGCCCGCGAGCACCGCGGCGCGCGCTCGGCGCTACTTCCGCGTCCCCTCGAACGTGTACCGCGCCACCACCGAATCGGGCTTGTCGGCCAGCACGAACCAGCCGTGCCCCTGCACCGTCCCTCCGCTCACGCGCGCAATCCAGTGATCCACGACTCGGGCCCCTCCCATCGCCTTGTCCACATACGGCGAGGTCACGCCATGTGAACTGTCCGCCTCGATCGCGTACGTCGACTTCACCGTGTCGGGAGCCTCGACCGACGTCCCCAGGCACGTCCCGCCGCCACACACCTGCGTCCAGTGCGCGATGACGGAGTCGGTTCCGGCCAGCTTCGCCATCCCGGTCCAGGTTCCGGAGAAGTCGGCGTCGGTCATCGCCGCGGGGGCCGGCGCCATCGCGGCGCTGTCGGCGGCGGGCTGTTCCTTCTTGGCACAGGCCAGCGCGCTCAGCGCTGACAGGGCGAGGGCGGCAACGTATCGGCGCATGGTTCCTCCTGCACGGTGAGGGGAGACTGCCTGACGGTCGAGCAACGATGCCGTCTTTCGGTCATTAGGGCAAGGGTGCTTGGCGGCGTAGGGACCTCGACCATTCCGAGGGACGGCGCCTTCGGCGTACCTCCCCGCTCCCCCTTGCCTGACGTCGCCCCAGGCACCTGCCCGATAGCCCCTCCCCCGCCCCCCTCCCCATCGTGGGGACGTAGGCCCCGGCCTTCCCGCCGGGACGGGCTTCGGAGGTCCAGATGCGCATCCCCGCACACCCGCTGCACCGCCGCGACTTCCTGCGCACGTCGGCTGGGCTCGCCATCCTCCCCGCATTCGGTGCCGTGGCGCCCGTCCTTCCCACGCCGCGACGGACGAGCCGCGTTGCCCTCGTCCGCACCAGCGACCGCGCGCACGGGGTGAGCGAGGCGCTGAAGCTCTTCGCTCCCCGGGGTATCGACGGCCGGCGCGTGGTGCTGAAGCCGAACTTCAATTCCGCCGACGAGGCACCGGGTTCGACGCACAACGACACCCTCTCCCAGCTCGTTGTCGAACTCCGCGAGCGGGGAGCGCGCTCCATCACCCTGGGCGAGTCCAGCGGCCCGCCGCGAACGCGCGGCGTCATGGAACAGAAGGCGATCTTCGACCTCGCCAGCACCCTCCGCTTCGGCGTCGTCGATTTCGAGGCGCTGGGCGACGACGACTGGGACTTCTTTCCCCAGGGCGCATCGCACTGGCCGGACGGCTTCCACATCCCGCGCATGGTCGCGAGCGCGGAGTATCTCGTCACGACCTGCTGCCTCAAGACGCACGGCTACGGCGGCGTCTTCACCATGTCGCTCAAGCTCGCGGTCGGACTCACGCCGAAGCCCGTCAGGCGCACGATGCATCGCTCGCCTCACATGCGGCGCATGATCGCCGAGCTCAACGCGGCGTACGCGCCGCAGCTCATCGTCCTGGATGGTGTCTCCGCCTTCACCGACGGCGGGCCGTCGCACGGCACGCGGAAGGCGGGCAACGTGATGCTCGTGGGCGACGACCGCATCGCCGTCGATGCGGTGGGGCTCGCGGTCCTCAAGGAACTGGGCTCCAACCCCGCGATCATGGACCGGCGCATCTTCGAGCAGGAACAGATCGCGCGGGCGGTGGAGCTGGGGCTCGGCGCCACGTCGCCAACCGAGGTCGAGATCGTGACCGGCGATGCCGCGAGCGCCGCGTACGCCGAGCGGCTTCGCGGGATTCTCGCGCTGGGGTGAGGCGCGACAGCGCCGCGGCGCTACACGGCACCCCCGGCGCTACACGGCACCCTCGGCGCCGACCGCCCGATGAGGATGACGGTCGGCGCCTCCCCGCACGTCACTGGCGATGGTAGCTCACGCCGGCGGCGTGCGCCTGGTCGATCGCCACCACCATCCCCGGAATCAACTCCACGTCAGGCAGGATGTTCGCCTTCATGTCGGCGAGCACCGCGTCCGCGTCGAGGCCGCGGGCCTTTGCCAGCATCCCGGAGAGGATGCCGAGGGAGTTGTTGCAGAGAATGAACGTGGCGCCACGCTTCTGCAGCGCTACGATGCTGGCCTGGCGCAATTCCATGCCGAGGATCGTCGGCGCTTCACGCCACGGGTTCTTCGTCGCCGGCACTCCATTGGCGTCCTTCTCGCCGAGGAACTCGCCGATGCGGTACTTCGCCCACATCGCGTCGTTGACCCCCATGAAGGTCGTCATGCCATAGAAGGTGCCGATGGCGTTGATGTCGGTGTCCGGGACGCGGTACGCCTTGTTGTAGGTGTCGTAGAAGTTGAGGATGTGGATGAGCGCGATGCCGCCGGACGACGACAGGGAGTCGAACAGCTGGCGGTGCTTGCCGTGGAGCCTCTTCAGCCAGGCGTCGGCGGGGACCATGGCACTGGCGTGCACATGCGACGGCGCGGCCGACATGGCCGAGACGGATGCGACGATGGCGAGCGCCGTGGCGCCAACCATGACGCGGCGCACGACGGTGTTGAAGCGATGCATGATGATTTCTCCGGTGGTCGGTGGGGCGCGCGGCGGCGCGACGGCCTCGCCGAGCGTTTGGCCGTATCCAGGAATTGCGGAATTCCGGGGGCCCGGCGGACATCTCGTATCACCCACCGGGTTTCTCCTTGTAGATCGAGCCGGGAGGACCCAGATTCTCCGTGCACCAGCCCACGGAGACCATGCAGCCAGGCTCGGCCAACACCGCCGGTGGCGAGGTAACGCGGCTCCTCCGCGCGGCGCGCGGCGGTGACCGCGAGGCCCTGGATCGCGTCATCCCCCTCCTGTACGACGACTTGCGCGCCATTGCCCGCCGGCAACTGCGTCGCGAGTTGGGCGACCGGACCATGCACGCCACGGCGCTGGTCCACGAGGCGTACCTGAAGCTGTCGCGCGGAGTCGGCGGCCGCCGCGGCGGCGGTGCTCTCGCTCGCGCTCGGAGCCGGGGTGGCCGTTAGGCAGGCGACGGTGGCGGAGCGTGAGCGCGTCCGCGCGCAGCGCGCCCTGGCCGACGCCGAGCAGTCGCTGGGCCAATCCGAGAGCGTCACCGGTTTCCTCGTCGGGCTCTTCGACGCCTCGCTCCCGACGTCAGGGCGAGGCGCGGTGACGGCGGAGGACCTGCTGAGCCGCGGCGCAACGCAGCTGGAGGCGTTGCGAGGACAGCCCCTGGTGCAGGCGCGAATGCTGGAAGCCATGGCGCGCGTCCACATGACCATGGCCCAGTACGGGACGGCGCAATCGGAGCTGGAGCGCTCCCTGGCCTTGCGCGTCGCCCGGCTGGGCGCCGACCATGTCGAGGTCGCAGAGACGTTGTTCTATCTCACGGAGGTCCTCCGCAGGACAGGGCGTTACCGCGAGGCGGACTCGCTGGCGCAGCGGGCACAGGCCATCCGCACCATGCGGTACGGCGCGCGCCACCCGGCGACGGCCGCGATACTCGCGCAACGCGCCGGGCTGGCGATCTACCTGCAGGACCTGCGAGGCGCAGAAGAAATGTCGCGACGCGCGCTCGCGATCCGGCGCGCCACGCTCGAACCGGGCGACCCGCGGATCGGGGCCAGCCTGGAGCGACACGCGGCCTATCTGCGCCGGCTCGGCCGGCTGGCCGAGGCGGAGGCAGAGCTGCGCGAAGCCATTGCCCTGTACCAGTCGGCCGCGGGGGCGCGGAGCAGCGATGCCGCATATCTCCAGCTGCGCCTGGCCGACGTCATCCTCGAGGCACGCGGCGACACGGCGCAGGCGGAATCGCTCATGCGCGGGGCCCTCGCCACGAGCCGCGCGACGCTCGGCGAGGACCACATCCGCACCAGCTGGGCCATGGGCGACCTGGCGATGCTCCTGGCGCAACGCGGCCGGTTCGAGGAGGCCGAGCGCCTGGCCCGCGCCGGGCTCGTGATCCAGCGCCGCGCATACGGGCCATCGCATCCGAACGTGGCCGACTACTCACAGGGACTGGTGGCCATCTACATCAGTGCCGGGCGCCCCGCCGACGCCGAGCAGGTGCAACGCGACGTCATCGCCGTGTTCGAGCGTTCGCTCGGCCGGCACCATACCGCGTATGCCGGCGCCCTGGCGGCCTACGCCGACATCCGGCTGGCCCTCGGGCGGCTCGACGAGGCCATCGGGCTCTATCGCCGCGCGATCGACATCCGGCAGCAGCTCTTCGGCAACGACAACGCCGGATACGGGCTCGACCTGTCGAAGCTCGCGCGGGTGTACGCACGCAAGGGCGACTTCCGCCTGGCGGACTCGCTCTTCCAGCGCGCGCTCGCCAACCAGGCGCGGTATGTCGACTCGACGCACCCCGACGTTCGCCGGGTCTACGAGCGCATGGCGGAGCGCTACCGCCTGCAGCGGAACGACACGGCCGCGCGACGTTACGCGCGGCTGGCGCTCCCCCGCTAGCGCGCCTCGCCGCCGCGGCCCCGGCGGCGAGGCCCCCGCCGCTCAGACGATTCCCATGCGCCACATGGCGTAGACGACCGCCATCGCGACCACCCCGTTCACGAGCGTCACGCCGCCGAACGAGATGAGCGCCGAGCGCAGCGGCATGCGCGACAGCGACGTGCAGACCCAGAAATAGCTGGAGTTCATGTACTTCACGATCAACGACCCGGCCGCTCCCGCGAGCATCGTCGCCTCGGGGCTCAACCCCAGCGTCGGCATCATCGGCGCGCTGATGGTGGCCGACGTGATGACCCCGACGGTGGTGGAGCCGGTCACCATGTTGCCCACCACGCCCAGCACGAACGGGAGGAAGATCGCGGGGAGGCCGGTCGAGACCATCCCCGAAGCGATCGCGTCCACGGCCGGCGTCTCGCGCAGGATCTGGCTGAGCGCCCCGCCGAGCCCCGTGACCATGATGATCATGGCCGAGGTGCCTAACGCATTCTCCACCCACTCCCCTCGGCGCGCCGCCGCGTGCTCCGGGCGCGTGCCGCGGTAGGCGAGGAGGACGCCGATGCCGAGCGCCACCACCGGCCACCCCAGGTACGTCATCGCCACGTTCACCATGTGGTCCCTGGGCAGCGCGAAGGCGCTTACCCCCTGCCCCGCGATGAGCGCGAGCGGGATGAGGATCGGCGCATACGCCGCCCAGGTGGACGGGAGCTCCGCCTCGAGCCCACGCTCCACGAACGACTGCCCCGTGAAGTCGGCCGACGGCGGCGAGACGACGCGCGGCCCGACGATCCGCGCGTATCCCCACCCCGCGAAGCTGGCGATGAAGGTCGCGATCGACCCGTACAGGATGACGCGCCCCACGTCGGCGCCCACGATCGCCACCGCGGCCAGCGGACCGGGAGTCGGCGGTACCATGGCGTGCGTCAGCTGCATCGCCCCCACCAGTCCGGTCGCCATCTCGCTCATGTTGAGCCCCGTCCTGATCGCCGCCGAGTGCACGAGGGGGTTGAGGATGATGTACCCCACGTCGGAGAAGATCGCGATCCCGATCACGAAGCCGCTCATGGTCAGGGCGAGCGGCATGTGGCGTTCCCCCACCCAGCGGATCATCGACATGGTGATGCGCTCGACCCCACCGGTGTGCTTGAGCGCCTCGGCCAGGATCGAGCCGAGGACGATCACCACCGCGATGCTCTGGATCGTCTTCCCGAACCCCTGCTCGAACGCCCTGACGTAGTTGGCCCGGTCGATGCCCGGGAGGAGGGCGAAGAGGAGGATCGGGACGAGCAGCGCCGTGAACACGTGCCACTTGAGGCGCGTGATCGCGAGGAAGAGGAACGCCACGACGCCGACCAGGCCGCCAACGGCGATGATGACGCTATCGGTGATGCTGGCGTCCATGCGATACGACCGGGATCGGGAGAGGCGCGCGACGGGCGGGAGAACCTCGGACGGCGATCAGCATTCGGCAAGGTGGCGCAGCTGCTCACTCCGCGAGGGCGTGCCGTACGAGCACGACCGGATGCGTCGCCGTCCGCCCGGTGCCGTGCGCCACCTGCTGGCGGCACGACACCCCCGTCGCCGCGACCTCCGCCTCGGGGGCCCCCCGCACCGCGGGGAACAGGCGCAGCGCGCCGATGCGTTGCGACAGCTCGTAGTGCTCCCGCTCGTAGCCGAACGACCCGGCCATCCCGCAGCACCCGGCATCGAGCACCTGCACGCGCGCCCCCGGGAGTCGCTCCAGCAGCGCGACGCTCGACGCCGTGGCGTGCGCCGCCTTCTGGTGACAGTGGGCGTGGAAGAGGATCGGTCGCTCGCCGCCCCCTCTCGCCAGTTGCAATCCGCCGTCGTCGATGGCAGCCACCAGGAGGTCGTCGACCAACCGCGCCTGCGCGGCGATCGCGCCCGCCCCTTCGTCGCCATGGGCGAGCGCCGGGAGCTCGTCGACCAGGGTGAAGATGCACGACGGCTCGACGCCGACGATCGGCGTCCCCCGTCGCGCCGCGGGGGCCAGCCGCCGGATCAGGGCGCGATGCTGCGCCCGCGCCTGGTCCAGCAGCCCCTTGGAGATGAGCGCGCGCCCGCAGCAGACGTCGTCGACCAGCTCCACTTCCCACCCCGCGCGCTCCAGCAGTTCGATGGCGGCGCGGCCGATCTCGGGTTCGGTGTAGCTGGTGAACGAATCGGCGAGAAGGACGACCTGCCCCCGCGACGTCCCTCCCCGGGAAGCCGCCGCCGGACGCTGCGCGAACCAGCGCGGCAGCGACTCGCGCGCGAACGGGGGGAGGCGACGCCGACGGTCGATCCCGGCCGCGCGCTCCAGGAGGGCGCGCACCGGGGCGGACTGCGCCACCCAGTTGGAGAGCGGGGCCAGCGCCGCCCCGGCGCGATTGAGCAGGCGGACATGACCGAAGAGGCGCGACGCCAGGGGGACGCCGTGGATCGCGTGGCGCGCCGCCAGCGCCTCGGACTTCATCGTCGCCATGTCCACCGACATCGGGCACTCGCTGCGGCACGCCTTGCACTCGAGGCAGAGGTCGAGGACCTCGTGCAGGGCATCGCTGCCTAACGCGGCGCGCGGGTCGGGCGACGACAGGGCGTGGACCAGCGCGTTGGCCCGCCCGCGCGTGGAATGGGTCTCGTCGCGCGTGGCCATGTACGAGGGGCACATCGTCCCGCCGGCGGCGGGCGACTTGCGGCACTCGCCGATGCGCGCGCAGCGGTTGGCCGAGCCGAACATCCCCTCGCTGGCGTCGAAGGCGAAGTGCGTGGGGAGCGCGCGCGGCCTGGCCAGGGCAACGTCGCGCAGGTGGGCGGTCATCCGCGGGGCCTCGACCTTCTTGCCGGGATTGAGCCGGCCGTCGGGATCGAACAGCTGCTTGAGCGACCGCATGGCCGCGTACACCTCGGGGCCGAAGAACCGCTCGTTGAACTCGCTGCGCACCAGGCCGTCGCCATGCTCGCTGCTGTTCATGCCGCCGAACTCCTGCACCAGCGCCAGCACCTCCTCGGCCACCTCGCGGAGCGTCGCCACCGCTCCGGGGCGGGTGAGGTCCATGAAGGGGCGGATGTGCAGGCACCCCGCCGAGGCGTGGCCGTAGAAGCCGGCGCGCAGGCCGCGGCGCGAAAGCAGCTGGGCGAAACGCGCCGTGTAGTCGGCGAGCCGGGCGGGGGCCACGGCGGTGTCCTCGACGAAGGCGATGGCCCGCTCGCGCCCCTCTCCCGCCGCCTGCAACATCCCGTTCCCGGCCTTGCGCAGCTCCTGGAAGCGGCGGCGATCGGCCGGCGACTCGGCGCGCAGCGTGGCGTAGCCGTGTCCGTGCGCACGCCACTGCCGCTCCAGGCGCTCGGCCAGGGACCGGGCCTCGGCCACGGTGTCACCGTAGAACTCGACGAACAGGACGGCGCCGGGGCGCCCGTCCAGCATCGAGACCAGGCCGCCGTGCACCGGTGAGCCGCGCGCGAGGTCGAGGATGAACCGGTCGACCAGCTCGATGGCCGCGGCCCCGCACTCACGCGCGTCGTCGTTGGCGGCGATGGCGGCGGCGACCGACTCGAAGTGCCCGGCCACCGCGACCACCGCCCGCGGCTGCGGCACCAGCTGCACCGTGGCCTCGGTGACGATCGCCAGCGTCCCTTCCGACCCCACGATGAGATTGGCCAGGTTGAACGGGGCGTGCTCGGGGAGCATGCGCTCGAGGCGGTACCCCCCCCGACCGGCGCCAGAAGGCGGGGATGTCTCGCCGGATGGCCGCTGCGTGCCGGGCGATGAGCGCGGGGAGCTCACGGTACAGCCGCGCCTCGAGCGTGCCGCCCAGCGCGCGCTGCCGCACGACGTCGGGGCCGGCGGCATTGCAGCTGCCACGCGATGCGTCGGACCACACCACATCGAGCGCGGCAACGTGGTCGATCGTCATGCCGTAGCGCGCGGAACGCATCCCGCACGAGTTATTCCCGATCATCCCCCCCAGGGTGGCGCGATTGGCGGTGGAGGTGTCGGGGGCGAAGAGCAGGCCATGGGGGGCGGCCGCCCGGTTGAGGTCGTCCTGTACCACGCCCGGCTGCACACGCGCCACGCGCGCCTCGGGATCGAGTGACACGATCTCGTGCATGTGGCGCGAGAAGTCGAGCACCACCGCCCTCCCCACCGTCTGCCCGGCCAGGCTGGTCCCCGCGCCGCGCGGCAGGACGGCCACGCCGAATTGCCGCGCCACCTCCACGGCGGCCACCACGTCGTCGGCGTCCCGGGGAAACGCGACGCCGACTGGTTCGATGGCGTACAGGCTCGCGTCGGTGGAATACAGGTGGCGCGCGTACGCGTCGAAGCGCACCTCGCCGGACAGCGCCGCGCGCAGCGCGGCCTCGCACCCGCTTGCATCTGGCGACATGGAGGCCGGCTCGCGCATCGGCGTCACCGCCCTTCCCATCGCGGGGGGCGCCGGGCCATGAACGCGGCGACCCCCTCGTGGAAGTCGCGGCTCCCGTACACCCGCCGCACCAGGTCGTCGCCCTCCACCGACAGCGCCCCCACCATGCGCCGCAGCACCTCGCGCGTTGCCCGGAGCGTGAGCGGCGCCATGGAGGCCAGCTGGGCGGCGCGCGACTCCACGCGCGCGTCGAGCTCCGCGGGAGGCACCACCTCGAGCACGAAATCGCGCCGCAGCGCCTCGTCCGCGGACATCGGTTCCGCCGTGGCGATCAGCTGCATGGTGCGCGACGCGCCCAGCTGCAACACGAGCCGCGCATGGTTCGCCGGCGACAGCGTGTTCCCCACCGTCCGCGCGATGGGGACGCCGAAGCGCGCGCCCGGCGTGCAGAGCCGCACGTCGCAGGCGGCGGCGAGGATCAGCCCTCCCCCCATCGCCCCCCCCTCCACCACGGCGAGCGTGGGGACCGTGAGCCGCTCCAGCCGCGACACCACTTCCTCGAGACGGCGCTCGTAGGCGACGCCGTCCCCGTCCGAGGTGAAGCCGGCGAACTGCGCGATGTCGGTCCCCGCGACGAAGCTCCCCCCGGCCCCGCGCAGGACCGCCACGCGAACGCCGGGCTCCGCATCGACGGCGTCGAGGACGGCGCCGAGCGCCTCGTACATCGCCCAGGTCATGGCGTTGCGGGCCGACGGGCGGTCGACGGTGACGAAGGCCGTCGCCCCCCGGCGCTCGTATCGCACCCCCCCGCCGGCGGGCGTCATCGCGCGCCGCTCCCCTCGGCCGACGGGCCGGGCGTGGGATGCGCCAGCTCCCCCATCACCTCCGCCGTGTGCTGCCCCAGGAGTGGCGGAGCGCGCCGCACGGCGAGCGGGGTCCCACCCATCCTGACCGGGAAGCCTAACGACTTGATGACCCCCTCCACCGGGTGCTCGATCTCCATCACCATGTGCCGGGCGCGCGTGTGCGGGTCGTCCAGCGCCTGCGCATAGTCGTGGATGGGGCCCGCCGGGACGCCCGCCGCCAGGAGCGCCTCCACCCACTCGTCGCTGGTGCGCGCCGCCAGCACCTCCTCGATCACGCGCACCAGCGCCTCCCGGTGTGCCATGCGTTGCGCATTCGTCCCGAATCGCTGGTCGCTGGCCAGCGCCGGTCGTCCCAGCACGCGGCACAGCTGCTCCCACTGTTGCGGCGTGAGCGCGGCGAGCGCCACATGGCCGTCGCGCGTGGCAAAGACCTGGTACGGGGCGTTGAGGCGATGCGCCGAGCCCATCGCCTGCGGCGCGACCCCCGTGCACCAGTACTCGGTGGACTCCCACACCGAGAGCGCGAGCGCCGCGTCGTAGAGCGAGGTCTCGATGTGCTGCCCGCGCCCCGTTCGTTCGCGCGCCAGCAGGGCGGCCAGGATCCCGGTCGTGGCATACAGCCCCGCTGCGAGGTCGGCGATGGGAATCCCGCACTTGACCGGTGCCCGCCCCGGTTCGCCGGTCACGCTCATGACTCCCGCCATCCCCTGGGCGATGAGGTCGAAGCCCGGGCGGTCGGCGTAGGGGCCGTCCTGGCCAAAGCCCGAAATGCTGGCGTACACGAGGCGTGGGTTCAGCGCCGAGAGGGTGGCGTAGTCGACGCCGAGCCGTTGCGTCACGCCCGGGCGGAAGTTCTCCACCACGACATCCGCCGTGCGCGCCAGCGCCCGGAATCGCTCCCGGTCGGCCGGATCCTTGAGGTCGAGCGTGACGCTGCGCTTGTTGCGGTTGAGGGCGAAGAACGGGGCGTTGTCGTCGCCGGTCATGCGCAGCGGGGCCCCGCCCATCGAGCGGGAGAGGTCGCCGGTGCCGGGGGGCTCGACCTTGATGACGTCGGCCCCCATGTCGCCCAGCTGCATGGTGCAGAAGGGGCCGGCCATCACTTGTGTAAGGTCGAGGACGCGCACGCCATCGAGCGAGAGCGGAACCGTCATGTCGGTACAGTACGCCCCCACACGCAGGCGCGGAATGGCCCGCCGCGCCGCCGCCTCAGTCTCCCCAGCCCGTCTCCGCCGCGAGTCCCGAGGCCCGTCGCTCCTCGGTGATCTCTCGTTCCCGCTCCGGGGTGACGAGCTTCCCCTTGAACCACGACCCAAGGTCGTCGAGGTAGCTGTATGCCACCGGGACGACGACCAGCGTCAGCATCGTCGAGGTGAGGAGCCCGCCGATCACCGCCCGCGCCATCGGCGCCCGGAAGCCGCCCCCCTCGCCGAGTCCGAGCGCCACCGGGATCATCCCGACCACCATCGCCAGCGTGGTCATCATGATCGGGCGGAGCCGGACGACGCCGGCGTCGACCAGGGCCACGAAGCGGTCGTGCCCCATCGCCCGCCGCTCGTTGGCATTGTCGACGAGGAGGATGGCGTTCTTCACCACCAGCCCCATGAGCATGATGACGCCGATCATCGACATCATGTTCAGCGTCGTCCCGGTGAGCAGGAGTGCCAGGAGCACCCCAACGAGCGACAGCGGAAGCGAGAGCATGATCGCCACCGGCTGCGTGAACGACTCGAACTGCGAGGCGAGGATGAGGAAGATGAGGATGATGGCCAGGGCCAGCGTCTCGAGCACGTAGCCCCCTGTCTCCGCCAGCTGCTCGGTGTCGCCGCCGAGCGCGATGTCGTACCCCGGCGGGAGCTCGAGCGACGCCACCCGGGCGGCGATCGCCCGCGAGGCCTCGGACAGCGACGTCTCCAGCGTGAGGTTGCCCGAGATGGTCACGATGCGCTGCAACGCCTTGCGGTCGATCTGCGCCGGCGCGGCCCCCTGCGTGATCGTCGCCACGTCGCGGAGCGGAATCGTCGAGACGCCCGCCACGCCACGCGCCGCCGTCGGCACCGGGATCTGCCCCACGTCCTCGAGCGAGCGGCGGAACTCGGGGGCGAGTTGCACCACGACATCACGCTCCTCACCCGACGGATCCTCCCAGCGCGTCGCCGTCTCGCCCGCCATCAGGGGGCGAATGGTCGCCGCCGCCTGGCCCACATCGATCCCGATCCGGTTGGCCACGTCGCGATCGAGGGCGATGCGGTACTCGGGCTTGGGATCGCCCAGCGACGACTTGAGGTCCACGACCCCCGGCACCTGCCCCGCCTCGCGCAGCACCAGGCTCGCGATGCGCGCCAGCTCCGACGTCTCGGGCCCACGGACCTCGATCGCCAGCGGGGGACGGATCCCCCCGATGTCGCTGGCGATGTACACGCCGGTGCGCAACCCGTGGATGGGCGCCAGCGCCGCGCGAGCCGCGACCATCACCTCCTGCTGCGACCGCGTGCGCCGGGCCGCCGGGTGCAACTTCACGTACAGCTCGCCGGTCGTCACCGTCCCGGTGGCCCCCGAGCCCACGGTGGTGTACACGTAGTTCACCTCCGGCAGCGCCTCGAGCGTGGCGATGGCCTGCTCCACCTTGCCCCGCGTGTACGCCAGGCTCTGTCCCGCCGGTGCCTCGACCTGCACCACGAACTCCCCCTTGTCGGTATCGGGCTGGAAGCTCCCGCCGATGAAGGGGACCAGCGCCAGCGCCCCCACCAGGCTCGCGACGGCGAGCCCCATGGTGGAGCGGCGGTGCCGGAGGGCCCAGGTGATGACGCCCCGGTACCCCTCGGCCTGCCGGTCGAACCAGCGATTGAACGTGCCGATCGCGCGCGTGATGGCGTTACCGCCCTCGCCACCATGGGGGTTCACTCCCCACCACGCGCTCAACATCGGGGTGAGCGTGAACGAGACGAACAGCGAGACGAGCACCGCCCACGACACGGTGAGGCCGAACTGGTAGAAGAACCGTCCGATGATCCCCTTCATGAAGGCCACCGGCGCGAAGACCGCCACGATCGCGAACGTCGTCGCCATCACGGCGAGCGCGATCTCGCGGGTGGCCGTCCCCGCGGCCGTGAAGTGGTCGCGCCCCATCTCCCGATGGCGGACGATGTTCTCCACCACCACGATGGCATCGTCGATCAGGATCCCGATCGACAGCGAGAGCGCCATCAGCGTGAGCATGTTGAGCGTGAAGCCCAGCGCACCCATGAGGATGAACGACGAGATCACCGAGACCGGGAGGGCGAGCGAGGTGATCGCCGTCGCCTTCCAGTCGTTGAGGAAGAGCATGACGATGATGATCGTCAGCACGGCGCCGATCATCAGCTCCTTGATCACGTCTTCCACCGAGTGCCGGATCTGCACCGAGTTGTCGCGGATGACCGACAGCTCCACCCCATCGGGGAGCGTCCCGCGCAGCTCGGCCAGCGCCTCCTGCACGCCGTCGGCGACGGCGACGGTGTTGGCGCCCGAGACCTTGATGACGTCCAGGGCCACCGTGCGCTCGTTCCCGAGCAGGGCGAGCGAGCGCTCCTCCTCGTTCCCGACCTCGACGCGCGCGACCTCCCGCAGGCGCACGGGGCTCCCCCCCCGCGTGGCGACGATCACCTCGTCGAACTGGCGTGGGTCCGTGATGCGCCCGGTCACGCGCACGATGCGCTCGTTGGGCCCCTGCTCCACGCGCCCCGCGGGGATCTCGAGGTTCTGCCGCTGCAGCGCCCCCATCACCTCGGGCACGGTCACGCCCAACGCTTGCAGCTTGCCGGGGATAAGGTTGACGCGGATCTCGCGCCTGAGCCCACCCGAGAGACGCACCTCGCCCACGCCCGACACCGACTCCAGCTTGCGCCGTACGTCCTCATCGGCGAGGGTCGTCAACTCCACCAGCGGCGTCGCCTGGCTGGAGAGCCCGAGCGAGAGGATCGGCAGGGCGCCGGGGTCGAGCTTCTGCACGATCGGCGGGTCGATGTCGCCCGGGAGGTCGCGGCGAATCGTCTCGATCTTCGTCCGGATGTCCTGCGCCGCCACGTCGCCGTCGCGCTCGAGGTCGAACTCCACGATGACCTGCGACACTCCCTCCAGCGACACCGAGGTGATCTTGTCCACCCCCTGCACGGGGTTGAACGCCTCTTCCATGCGCCGCGAGACCTCGCGCTCGACGGTCTCCGCGCTCGCCCCGGGATAGACGGTCTGCACCGTCACGATGGGGATGTCGACGTTCGGGAACTGGTCGATGGCCAGCCCGCGATAGCTGAAGATCCCCAGCACGACGAGCGCCAGCATCATCATCGTCGTGAAGACGGGGCGACGGATGGCGAGGGCGCTGAGCCCCGCTCCGCCCGGTGAGCCGCTGGACATCGCCGCTACTCCTTCGGGGCCACGACGCGGACCGCCGCGCCGTCGACCACGTCCGTGGTGGGGGTGGCGATCACCTGTTCACCGGCGGCCAGGCCGCTGGTCACGGCGACGGTGCCAGCCGCCTCGTCGCGCACGCCCAGCGTGACCGCGCGGCGGCTGATTCGCCCGTTGGCCACGACGTACACATACCCGCCCTTGCCGTCGAGCGCCCCTCCCTGCACCGCCGTCATGGGGATGACGATGGCCGTCACGCTGCCGAGCGCGATGCGCCCGCGCGCAAACTGCCCGCCGACGATGCGCCCCCCGGGATTCGGCAGTTCGACGTGCACCCCGACCTGCCGGGTACCGGGATCGGCGACCGGGTCCACGCGCGCTACCCGCCCGCGGAACACCTCACCCGGGAAGGCGTCGAGGGTGAAGGTCACCGATTGCCCCGCGCGCACGCGCGCCGCATCGTCGACGCCGATCTGCCCCGCGAGGTCGAGGGTGCGCCCGCTCACGACGGTCAGGATCTCATCGTTAGGCGCGACGCTCTCACCGTCGCGCCTCGTGCGGGCGCTGACCACGCCATCGATCGGCGAGACCACGCTGGTGTAGTCGGCGGCCTCGCTGGCGCTCGTCTCCTGCGCCTTCGCCGCCGCCACCTGCGCCACGGCGGCCTCGTACGCCGCCTCGGCACTCTGGCGCTCGATCGCCGACATCGCGCCGGCGGCAAAGAGCGAGCGCGCGGCCTCCAGCCGCTGCTGCGCCAGCGCGCGGTTCGCCTCGGCGGCGGCGACCGACGCCTTGGCCCCCGCCGCCTGGCTCACGATCCCAGCGGCGCGAATCGTCGCCAGGCGCTCCCCGCCCCGCACCGGCGAGCCGCGGTCGACCCGCAGCCCGGTGATCGTCCCGCCCACGCGCGCGCGGAGCGCCACGACCTCCTTGGGCTGCAGGGGGCCGCTCAGCACGACGGCGTCGCCGATCTCGGCCGACCTGGCGACCACCAGGTCCTGCGACGTCAAGACGAGCAGCGCCTTGGCGCGCGTGTCGGAGGCGCCCGGCGCCTCGCCCTTCGCGGCGGACGCCGACGCCCCCTCCCCGCCCGAAGCGCCGCACGCGGCAAGGAAGACCACCGCGCCGACGATCCCCATCATCCGCACCGTGCTGACGCGGGCCGAGCCGCCCCGGGGGGACAGGTGGAGGGGCGGAACAATCTGCAATCGGCGTGACATCGTGCGCTCGTCGGAAAGGTCGGGAGTCGGGACGCACGGCGCGTGTCGGGCGGCGCCGGGGCGTGCGGTCAGGTGCAAGGGGTGCGGCGTGAGGCGCATGGCAGTCACCGCTGGCGGCCGGCAACGACTGCGGGAACGCGCCCGAGGGCGCGGTCGACGCTCGCGTCGGCAAGGAGGAAGTCGGCCGTCGCCTGGGCCAGGTTCGTGCGCGCCTGCAGGAGGGCGAGCCGCCCGTCGGACACTTCGAGCTGCGTGGCCAGCCCCTGTTCGTACCGCAGGACGGTGAGGTCGTGCACGCGCTGCGCCTGCTCCACGTTGCGCGTCCGCGCGGCGATGCTCGCCAGCGCTCGCGCCCGCTCGCCGCGCGCGCGCTGGTACTCCACCTGCACCCCCTCGCGCAGCTGTCCCAGCTGCAATCGGGAGCGCTCCAGTTCCACCTGCGCCTGGTTCAGCTCGGCCGAACGCCGGAAGCCGGTGAAGAGCGGGAGCTGGATGCCGATCGTCGCCGAGACGTCGCGCCGCAGCGGCGCCCCGCCGAGCCCCCACACGGTGTTCGGGAAGCGCTGGCCGCCGTAGTTCACGCGCAGTCCCACCGAGGGGAGGAAATTCCCGCGGGCAATCGTCACCTGCCGTTCGCGGATCGAGACCTGGCGATCGGCCGCGGCCACGGCCGCGCGCTCATCGGCCACGCGCACGGGATCGGGATCGGCGAGCGTGTCGACGCTGGCCGGCGCCACGAGGGCAGTCGTCAGGCGCACGGGCTGCGTCAGCGGAAGGTCGACGAGACGCTTGAGGTCGAGGAGCGACACCTCGGCGCCGTTGCGGGCCTCGACCAGCTGCGGCCGCAGGTTCTCCGCCGCCACCTCGGCACGGAGGACTTCCAGCTCCGACGCCGTCCCTGCCTGCAGCCGCAGGCGCTCCTGCGCCAGGAAGCGCTCGGCCTGGTCGAGCGCCGCCTGGGCAATCTGCTCCAGTTGCTGCGACAGCGCCGCCCGCACATAGGCGCGCCGCACCTGCAGCCCCACCTCGGACACATGCTCGCGATAGTCCAGGCTCGCCATGTCGCGGTACGCGGAGGCAATCCGCAGCGCCGCGCCGACGCGCCCGCCGGAGTAGAGCACCTGCGACCCGGTGATGGTCCCGACGTAGGTGTTCGGGCGGCCGAAGGGGAGCCCGCTGAACAGCGACCCGAGTCCCCCCAACCCGGCCTTCTCGGCGTTCTCCTCGAGGTACTTCAATCGCTCGAGCACCGTTCCGGTCGAGTCGGGCTCGAACTTCATCGAATCGGGGATCGCCATCCCCCCGGTGTTGAACGGCGATCGATAGGTCCGGGTGTACGAGAGCGACGCGTCGATCTGCGGGAGCGCCTGCGCGCGCACGGCGGTGACCTGCGCATCGGCCAGCGAGACCTGCGCGCGGGCCAGGCGCACCTCCTGGCTCTCGCCGAGTGCGCGGGCGAGCGCCTGCTCGAGCGTGAGCGGGATGCTGTCGGCGCCCGCGCGTGCCTGACGAGCAACGGCCGCCGACGCCGCCTCGCCCGATGCCGCAGCAGGAGGGGCGGCGACGCTGGCGGCGCGGCCGGACTGCGCGCCGGCGAGCACCGGCGTGAGGGCGGCAAGTGCCAGGACCGTGGCCACCAGGACACTCGCGACGCGGCGTGGCGCGCGCTGCTCGGGGACGACGGCCGCGCAGGCAGGGCGACGCCGGATGCTCCCGCGACGGGGAGGGCGATGAATGGACACGGGCAATGGCTCGTCCGGGGAGTGGCAAGTGGCATGCGAGTTCCGCTTGCAATTTAAGAACGAATATTCTAGAATGTCAATCCTAGTATGAACGCCGGTCGCCACTGCCCGCTCGCCGGGCCGAATCCGCACGCCGATGACCGTTGAGCCGCCAGCGAAGGGTCGCGGACGCACGACGCCGCTGGCGTCGGCGTCCGTGGCCGACGAGGGGAGCGAGGGGCTGGCACAGCGCCTCCCCCGGCAGGAGCGCGGACGGCGACGCGTCGACGAGATCCTCGACGCCGCCGAGGCGCTCATCATCGAGGCGGGCCCATCGGCCTGCTCGGTCCACGAGCTGGCGCGTCGCGCCGGGGCGTCGGTCGGGTCGATGTACCACTTCTTCCCGACGAAGGATGCCATCTTCGAGGCGCTGCGCCGGCGGTACGCCGCCGAGGGGCACGCGATGGCCGCTCGGATCCAGGCTCAGGCGAGCGAGTGGTCACGGCTTCCCTTCGCGGCATTCGTGGATCGCCTGCTCGCCCTCCTCGCCGACTTCATGGCGCGCACCCCGGCGTACTTCGTCCTTCACGGCATGGAATCGGCGCCCTCCATGAAGGACGCGGCGGCGCGCGAGGCCATGGGGAAGGCGCTGGTCGCGTTGCTCGGCATGCGAGACCCGGCGGCCACGCGGGGAGAGTGTGCCCGGCGCGTCGAGATCCTGATGGTGATCGGCGAAGCGATCACGACCCAGATGGCCCGTTCGGCGCCGAAGCAGCGCTCGCGCTACATGGAAGAGTTGCGTCGCGCGATGTTCGGATATCTCGGGACCTACGAGCGAGGCGAAACCGCGGTGGAGTGAGCGGCGTTTCGTTGATAGCTCCCATGCATGGCACGCGGTGCGTCGCCGTCACCCACTCCCCTCAGCCTCCACGAATGGCCGCCGCCAGGGTCGCCCTGCACCACCGCATCACCGACGGCATCCGGATTACCGCCCGCCCCGCGTACGTGGCCGGGCGGTCGAATCCAGGGGCGGGGCACTTCGTCTTCTCGTATCGCATCCGCATCGAGAACATCGGCGCGCCAGCGGCGCGCCTCCTGACGCGCCGCTGGCTGATCCACGACGAGGGGGCACCCGACACCGTCGTCGAGGGCGACGGCGTCGTCGGCGAGCAGCCTCGCATCGCGCCCGGCACGGCGCACGAGTACTCGTCGACCTGCGTCCTCACCTCGCCGGTGGGATGGATGGAGGGGAGCTACCACTTCGTGCGCGACGACGGGTCGGAGTTCGACGCGATCGTTCCGCGCTTTGCGCTGGTGGCGGAGAGCAACGGGGGGTGGGGAGGCTGACCGCACCGCGTGTCGGCGCCGTCGCATCGACGCCGTCGCATCGGCGCCGTCGCATCGACTCTGGACAGGCGGGGCCGCCCCCCTCGCACTCGCCTCGCCGGCGGCACCTACCTCGACCGCCGGTGCTGCACGTGCTTGAGCCGGAGCCGTTCCTCGCGCTCGCGCTCGTCGAGCTGCTGGCGCACGGCGGCGATCTGCCGGGCAACACGGGGGGCGAGCTGGTGCTCGAGGGTGCGAAGTTGACGGCTCGCGCGCGAGACCGCCTCGCCGAGCCGCCGCACGCGCTGTTCGCGCGGCGCGGCGTCGATCAGGAGGTCGGCCAGCGCCTCGAAGCGCGAGGCGGCGTTCGACGCGGCGGGGCCGGCGGTGGCCGGGGCGAGGGCGCGCGCGGCCAGGCTCCGGCGCAGCTGCGGCCTCGCCGTCACGTCCGACACGGGGATCCCCCAGACGGTCGCCGGCTGCAACTCGACGACGACCTCGCGTACGGGCCACGACATGCGCTCGAGCTCCCCTGCCCCGTGGACGCCCAGTGCGTCGACGAGGGACTCGGACGCCTCGCGCGCGGCGGCGGCGATGCGCGAGCGGACGTCCATGGCCGGCCGGGCGATCCGGAACAGCTCGGCCACCAGCGCCTCGCGCTTGCGCCTGACGAGCGACGCCCCCTTCTGCACGCGCGCCAGCTCCTTGCGCGCGCGCAGCAGGTTGATGCGGGTGGCGGCGAGGCGTTCGCGCTGGCTCATGGCGACGGCGGCGTCACGGGCGCCGCGCGGGCGGCCCACGTCGCATCGTCGATGCGCACCAGGTCCTCGCGCGGAAGCTGTCCCAGCAGCGTCCAGCCGATCTCGAACGTCTCATCGATGGTGCGCCGTCCCGCCCCCTGGTTCACGAACTCCCGCTCGAAGCGGTCGGCGAAATCCAGCGCCCGTCGGTCGGCCTCGGCGAGGCCGCTGGCGCCGACGATCGCGGCCATCGTGCGCGCCTCGCGTCCGCGCGCGTAGCTGGCGTACAGCTGATCCGACCACTGCCGGTGCTCCGCGCGCGTCTTCCCCTTCCCGATCCCGGCGCTCATCAGCCGGCTCAGGCTCGGCAACACGTCGATCGGCGGGTTGACCCCGCGCCGTTGCAGCTCGCGGCTCAGCACCACCTGCCCCTCGGTGATGTAGCCGGTGAGGTCGGGAATCGGATGCGTGATGTCCTCGTCGGGCATCGTCAGGATCGGGATCTGGGTGATCGAGCCCTCGCGCCCCTGCACCAGCCCGGCGCGCTCGTAGATGCTCGCGAGGTCGGTGTACATGTAGCCCGGGTAGCCGCGTCGCCCGGGGATCTCCTCGCGCGCGGTGGCAATCTCGCGGAGGGCCTCGCAGTAGTGCGTCATGTCGGCGATGACGACCAGGACGTGGATCCCGGCCTCGAACGCCAGGAACTCGGCGCTGGTGAGGGCAAGGCGCGGGGCGTTGAGGCGCTCGACGGCGGGATGTGATGCTTCGTTGATGTACAGCAGGGTGCGCGGCAGCACGCCGCTCGCGCGCACGCGGTCGAGGAACTCCCCCGACTCGCGCGCCGTGATCCCCACGCCGGCCATGACCACGGCGAAGGGCTCGTCGCGCGGGGCACGCGCCCCCTCCACGATGCGGGCGGCGATCTCGAGCGCGGGCAAGCCGGGACCCGAGAAGATCGGGAGCTTCTGCCCGCGCACCAGCGTGTTCATCGCGTCGATCGCCGACATCCCCGTCTCGATGAAGTCGGATGGGGGGCGGCGGCGCACCGGGTTGAGCGGGGCGCCGTTGACCGATCGCACCGCCTCGCCGATCGGCGCCGGGAGCCCATCGACCGGGGCCCCGTGCCCATCGAATGCCCTGCCTAACAAGTCCCGCCCCACCGGGGTGGTCGCCACCCGGCCGGTAAAGGCAATGTCGACGGCGTGGGGGGCGAGGCCGATGCTCTCGTCGAGGAGCTGCACCACCGTCACCGACTCCGACGTCTCGATCACCTGCCCGCGACGGTCGGCGTGTCCTGCGTCGCGGATCACCACCCACTCCCCCAGCGCGACCCCCCGGACCTGCTCGACGAAGAGGAGAGGGCCGGCGGCATACGAGGCGCCCCGGTAACGGCGTTCGAGGGCGATCATGCGACGGATCCTCGCGTGGATGGCGTGGCGTCGGGCGCGCTCGGCGGGTACGTGCGCGGCGCCACCTCGCGCACCGCCTCACGCGCGGCGGCGGCGAGCGCCGCGACGTCGCCCTCGTCACCATCGCGCAGGGCGGCCAGCGCACGGCGCGGAGCCACCAGGTCGAGCCGGGCCAGCGGGACACCATCGGCGAGCGCGTCGGTCGCGGCGCGATGCAGCGCCACCGCAACCGAGGCCAGGGCGTAGGTGCGCGCGACCGACGAGACGGCGTCGTTGGGGTGGAAGGCGTTCTGGCGCAGGATCACCTCGCGCACCAGCGCGGCGACGTCCATCGCCAGCCGATCGGCATCCTCGAGCGCATCGGGTCCCACGAGACTGGCGATGTCTCGCAACTCGCGCTCCCGCTGCAGCAGCGCCACCATCTCGGCGCGCAGCGCATCCCAGTCGCTCCCACCGGCCTCGGCAAAGTGGTCGCGCACGTGCGACGCGAAGAGGGAGAACGACGTGTCCCAGTCGACGGCCGGGTAGTGGCGCTGGTGCGCCAGCGAGGCGTCGAGTGCCCACATCGCCCCCGCCACACGCAACGCCGCCTGCGTCACCGGCTCCGAGAAATCCCCGCCGGGCGGAGAGATGGCGCTGATGATGGTGACTGCCCCGTGCCGCTCCGGGGCCCCGGCCGCCTGCACGCGACCCGCGCGTTCCATGAACTGCCCGAGCCGGCTGGCGAGGTACGTGGGATATCCCTCCTCGCCCGGCATCTCCTGCAGCCGCGCCGCCATCTCGCGCAGTGCCTCTGCCCAACGCGAGGTGCTGTCGACCATCAGCGCCACCCGGTACCCCATGTCTCGGTAGTACTCGGCGATCGTGACGCCGAGGTAGATCGACGCCTCGCGAGCTGCAACGGGCATGTTCGAGGTATTCACCACGAGCACGGCGCGATCCATCACCGGTCGCGTGGTGCGCGGGTCGATGAGGGCCGGGAACTCGGTGAGCACGTCGGTCATCTCATTGCCGCGTTCGCCGCACCCCACGTACACCACCACGTCGGCCTCGGCGAACTTGGCGAGCGACTGCTGCACGATGGTCTTCCCCGTGCCGAAGCCGCCGGGGACGATGCAGGCCCCGCCTTCGGCCACGGGGAAGAGGAGGTCGAAGACGCGCTGCCCGGTGATGAACGGCCGGGACGGCGGGAGCCGCCGGTGAAACGGCCGCGGCACGCGCACGGGCCAGGCATGCGAGAGGCGAAGCGGCGTGCCATCCTCGAGCTCACCGACCGCGTCGCGCACCGTGTACGCCCCGGCCTCCAGGCGGCGCACGACTCCCTCGACGCCGTGCGGGACGAGGATCCGGTGGGGGAGTCCGGGCTTCTCGTCCACGGTCCCCAGCACGTCGCCGGCGCGCACGGTGTCGCCGGCGGCGACGCGCGGCGCAAAGGTCCAGCGCGCGTCCTCGTCGAGCGTGGCGGCCGTGGCCCCCGGCGTGATGAAGTCGCCGGTGGCGGCGGCGACGCGCGCCAGCGGGCGCCCCACGCCGTCGAGGACGCTGCCCAACAGGCCGGGGCCGAGTGTCACGCCTAACGACCCGCCGGTGGTGGCGACCGGCTCGCCGAGCGCGAGGCCAGTGGTGTCTTCGTACACCTGGAGCGTGGCGCGCGATCCCTCCTGCCGGATCACCTCCCCGAGGAGGCGGCGCGTCCCGACGAAGGCCAGCTCGTAGAGCGAACCGGTGAGGGGCGTGGCCTCGACCAGCGACCCGGCGATGCGCGTGATGCGGGCGCCCCCGGTCATTGGAGCCTCACGCGGTAGCCGATGGCGCGCTGCAGCAGCGCGAGGATGTAGTCCTCGCCGCCGCGCGCCTCCTCACCCCACGACGGCGCGGGGACGGGGACGACGAGGGGGACGGCGCTGCGCTCCAGCCCCGCGCGCGCCTCGTCGGGAATCCCCGCCAGGAGCGACTGCTCCACCAGCAGGATGCCACAGTCGTGCATCGCGGCCAGCCGCTGAAGCACCGCCGTGGCCGCAACCCCGTCCTCGGCCTCGGTCGCGGGAACCCCCGCCAGGCGAAAGCCCGTCGCCACGGCGGGCGAGGCGACGGCATGAACGGTCCCCCTCATGGAACCGGCTCCAGCGCCTGGGCGATCGCCGCCGCCGGCACCCGCAGCGACACGCTCCACGCCATCCGCTGCAGCGCCCGCACTTCCGCGCGAAGGCGCAGCACGTACTCGATGATCGGCGCCGTGCCGAGCGGGTCCTGTCGGGCGAGCCCGTGCTGGTGGGCGATCGTCGCCTGCAACACCGCGTCCTCGACACGCGCCGTGCCCGCCGCCGCGGCCCGCAGCCACGGCGATGCGGCCGTCTGCTGCAGGATCGCCTCGCGGGCCACGACGGTCGGGGCGGTCGCGGCGGCCAACCAGCGATCGCGCGACAGCTCCGCCCCTCCCTCGACGAAGTAGTCGGCCACGTCGGCCGGCGACCCGTTCACCGGCAGGAGGCGCGCCGTCCAGCAGTTCTCGACGTCGAGGACGCTCGACACGTGCGCACGCATGGGGGCGTCGGCGCGTGCCGCGGCCGCCGTGGCGCGCGCCGCGAACCTGGTGTTGAGGGCGCACTCCAGCCGCAACAGGTCGGGATACTGCCGGGACGCCTCCTCGAGGATCGCACTCGCGTACGGACATCCCATCGCCGCCAGCTGTGATGCGACCGACGCCACGTCGCCCCGCCGCGCCAGCTCGAGCAGCGCGCGCTCGGGGAGCGACGGCGTCGCGACCAGGCCGGCCAGCCGCGCCTCGGGCGGGGTGCCCGACGCGGCGCCCCGCAGCATCGCCCGGATGCTGCGGCGATCCTCGTCCTCCACGAGCGGCGCCAGCCGGGACGTCCGGTCGCCCGCCCACCGCCACACGAGGTGCAGCTGGCGGGCGGCGTGCCGGCGAATGCCCTGCTCCAGCAGGCGGACCCCCGCCCGCTCGAGCGGCGCCGGGATCACGCCGGCCTGGGCGATCGCCGCCGAGAGCTGGGCCAGCCCACCGCTGCCGGCGATGGCGCGCAGTTGCCCGGCGCCCAGCAGGTGCGTGGAGAGCCCGCGCACGCGGGCCACGAGGTCGCCCCAGTCGCTCACGGCCGCCCCTCCGCGTGGCGCCTGACGAGCGCGATCGACAGCGCCTCCCGCTCGCGCGCCACCAGGGTCTCGAGCGTGGCGTCGATGCGCACGCGCCGGTCGCGCGACTCGGCGACAAAGCCGAAGGCGAGCGCCTCGTCGCCCCCGATCGTCGCGCCGCGGAGATCGTCCGTCCCGTGCAACGCCGACAGCACGAGCGGATGGCACCGGACGGCGCCATCACCCTCGGGCAGGTACGCCAGCGCGCGGCGGAGCATCTGTCGCAGCGCCTCGGCCACGTCGTCGCGTACGACGAGCTCCGGCGCGCGCCGCATGGCCACCTCGAGGGCGCGCTCGACCAGGCGGCGCTGCGCCGACAGGAGGTCGAAGTGGCGACGGCGGTCCCGCGCCGCGCGCTCGCCGTCCAGTTCAGCGCCTAACGCCCTGGCGCGGCGCGCGAGGGCCTCGCGCCGCTCGGCGTCGAGCGCGGCGGCGCCTTCCGCTTCGAGGCGGGCGGCCTCGGCGCGCGCCGCGGCGAGGCGCCGCGCCACCTCGGCGTCGGCGTCACGGAACAGCTGCTCGGTGAGGGGTGTGGCGCTCATGTGGGTCTCCCTCACCCCCCGCCGCCGCGCAGGATGATGAGCACGGCCACCACGAAGCCGAGGATCACCATGGTTTCGGGAATGGCCACGAGAATGATGATGGTGCCGCTCAGTTCCGGCTTTTCGGCGAGGGTCGCGGCCCCGGCGGCGCCGATCTTCGATTGGGCCCATGCCGTGGCCACGGCTGAGATGCCGAGCACGGCCGCGGCGCTGATGGCGATCCACATCGTGTCCATTCAGTTCCTCCCTGAGGTGGTTCCTGCGTGGGGCGTCAATGTCCCGAGGTGGGGCGCCAGTGCGAGAACGGCTCGTAGGCATGCCCCCCCGGGCTGTAGAACTTTCCGAAGAACTCCACGAAATGGAGGCGCATGGCGTGGATGCTGGGGCTGAAGACCCCGATGGCGAAGTTCACCAGGTGGAACAGGAGGGCGAACATCACCCCCACGACGGTGCTCCCCAACGCCCCGACCATCTGGTTGGCGACCACGGCGAGCATCACCGACGCCGTGCCGATGGCCATGATGCGCGCATACGAGAGGATGTTGCCTAACGTGGCGAGCAGTTCGATGGGGGCGATGAACCCCTCCAGCAGCACCAGGATCGGAAAGGCCACGAGGAGGGCGATCACCATCGGCGAGAAGAGCGCCTTCGGGAGCACCTCGAAGGCGGCGAGAAGGACCAGGACGATCAGGACGACCATCAGGGCCGAGACCCCGCTCCCCAGCGCGTGCCGTCGTTCGTGGCGCCACGCGCTGACGACCCCGAGCACGAGGCCCAGCAGGACGTGCACGGCGCCCAGCGCCACGGCGATGATGAGGGCGGCCGTCACCGATTCCTCGCGATCGATGGCCAGGGCGCGCATGCCGAACAGGTGGCGCCCCAGGGTGCCGAAGAATTCACCGTACAGCACGCCGAAGATCGCGCTGAAGGCCGCGCACGGGCCGGCGATCCCGGCGACGGTGCGCGCCAGCGTGTCGGGCCGCGACCCGCGATGCAGGATCACGCCGATGATCGCGAGGACGAGGGCATAGCCGACGTCACCCAGCATCATCCCGAAGATCATGGGAAAGAAGACGGCGACGAACGGCGTCGGGTCGATGGTGCCGTAGCGCGGTAGGGGGAGGAGCTTGACGATCGACTCGAAGGGGCGGAAGAAGCGCGGGTTGTTGAGCACGACCGGCGCATCTTCGGCGCGCCATTCCTCGCGCCCCACCTGCTCCACCACGACCGGCTCGCTCCCCGCCGGTCGCAACCGCGTGGAGAGCTCGCTGATGTTGCGCTCCGGTAGCCACCCTTCCAGCGCAAAGGCGTGCGCCGTCACGCCGACGCGCGCGCGGGCCTCGTCGCGGGCGAGCACGTCGTGCATCGCCGCCGAGGCCTCGGTGAGCGCCTTGCCATGACGCGTCCAGAGCTCCCTTCGCTCGCGTGCGCACTCCTGCAACTCCGCCGGAATCACGGCCAGGCGCTCCATCATGCGCGGAATCGCCTGCTCGAGCGGGAGCCCGGCGTATTCGCCGGGCAGCGGCACCTCGGGCACGCGTGCCTCGGAGAGCCGCGCCTCGAGGCGACTGGCGAACTCGCGCGGGAGGACGAGGAGCACCGCCACGTCACCCCCGGCCAGGGGACGCGCGGTGAGCGCGAACGCGGGGCCGATCTCCTCGCGAAGCGATGCCTCGGCCTCGGCCAGCCGCCCGGCCTGGGCCGCCGGGACGATCACCGCGTAGCTCGTCAGGCGCGGAGTGTCGGCGAGCCGGCGCACCGTGGGGAGCACCGCCTGGAAGAAGTCGCGATAGCGCTCGATGAGCGCGCGCTCCTCGTTCAGGTGCGCCTCGCGCGCCGCGTTTCGCTGCGCCTGCCGTCGCGCGCGCCGAGCCAGTGCGACGCAGCGAGGCAGCATGCCCGCATTCGCCGGCCCAACCGCCAGCGGCAACGGTCGTACGCCGAGGATCGCCAGGGCCTGGTCGATGTCCTCGATCGCGTGGGCCAGCTGTCGCCGGTGGCGCACAGCGCGCGGGTCGGACGAGGGGGCCACGAGCCCCCCATGCCCCGATGCATCGTTGAGGTGAAGGAGCCCGAAGTCCTGCAGCACACGCAGCGTGTCGTCGAGCTGTTCGCGCGGCCCGAGGACGCGGACCTTGGCCATGGGAATGATCATGGCGCGCGCCCCATCGTCGCGTCGCGCTGCAGCCCCAGCACGAGGGCCAGGGCCGTATCGGCGAGGGCAAGCAGCTCGGCGTCGGTGACGCTGTCGAGCCGGTGCCGTTCGCGAGCGTCGTGCTCGGCGGCGGCAGACTCGTCACGTGCAGCGGCGGCGCGCTGGGCGCGGTCGGCAGCGCCGAGTTCGTCCTGCAGGGCGGCGCGGGCCTCCGAGCGCTGCTGCTCGAGGCGGGCGCGCGCCTCGCCGACGATGCGGGCGCTCTCGGCCTCGGCCTGGGCGAGGCGCTCGGCGATCGCTCGCTCCGCAGACAGGAGCGCCTCGAGCGCACTCCCGTCCTGGCTTCCGCCTGGGACGTGTGGACCGAGCCGACTACCCATGGAGCCTCGCTGCAAGGTGTGCTGGCCGGGCCAACGACGGTCCGGTGGTGTCTACACTTCTACGCTAGGTGATGGGGGGTGTCTTGTGGTGGAGGGGATAGGCGGGGGAGGAAGTAGGGATTTGGCGGACGGAAGGGGCCGTGGACGGGAGTGTCGACCCTTCCTCGTGTCTGCACCGGCCGCGCGATGCCCCCCGATGGCCCACGACGTCGAAGTCCGCCCCCAGGCGCGGGGGGGAGGCAGTAACTTGTCGGCATTCCCTCGGTACGCGTCACTGAGGAGTCTGATGGGAGGGCATGCATGTCACGAGCATTCTTGAGAGACGACGCGGAAGGGGAGATGCCCCGCCGCCACTACGACTTACCCGATCGGGACGCCCCGGGATTCGACCGCGCGGCCGCCCGTGCCCTCCTCGAGGCAGCGCGCGTGAACGAGACCCAGCTCGCCGAGCGCGCGACTGGCTATCTGTGGGGGGAGCCAGCGCTGAGGCCGTACGTGGAAGAGGTGCTCGCCGAGGCGGAGCGCGCGAAGGACGAGCGTCTGGAGCAGGTGGCGCGGCGCTTCCTGCGCTGAGCTCGGTGCGCACACGCGATCGTGCGTCGACCGGCGTCTCCCCAGGGTGACCATCGCTGTCACCGGCGGCGACCTCCTCCTCCACTAAGGATCAGTGAGGCGCTGGCGCCGAGTAGCGCGTACCACATCTCCGACTGCGTGTCCCATACGTAGCCCTGGGTCCCCAGGAACTCCTCGGCCCCCTGCCCCGACGCCGCCGCCGCCCCCCACTCCACCAGCTCGTAGCAGGCGCTGATCGCCATCGCGATCGAGAGGCAGACGAACGCGAGCATCTTCCTCCCCTTCACATGGCCGCCGCGAGCCAGCCCCTCGCGCGCGGCGCGCCGTGCGCGCACTGTCCTTGTCCCTCGACGCACCCGCCGACCACACCACCTCCGTCCCATGTCACACATCACGCGCATCCTGATCACGCTCGCTGCCTCCTGCGTCGTCGTCTCGACCGGCCGCGCGCAACCGACGATCCCCCAGGCGCAACGCTCCCCGGTCATCCGCCGCCTCAACCCCGCCACACTTTTCACCCCCAGCGGCTACACCCACGTGGTCGAGGCGACCGGGGGGCGCACCCTGTACATCTCCGGGCAGGTGTCGATGGATTCCACCGGGACGCTGGTGGGGGCGGGCGACCTTCGCGCCCAGGCCGAGCAGGTCTTCGAGAACCTCCGGCGCGCCCTCGCCGCCGGAGGGGCCACCTTTGCCGACGTGGTCAAGGCCAACTACTACGTCACCGATGCCACGCAAATCGCCGTCGTGCGCGACGTGCGGTCGCGATACATCTCCGCCACGCACACGCCTGCCAGCACTTTCGTCCAGGTCTCGCGCCTCGCGCGCCCGGACTGGATGATCGAGATCGAGGCGATTGCCGTGACGCGGTAGGACGCACCCGGCCGTGACGCGGGATCTCGTCATGGCGCCGCACCGCCCTCAGGGTGGTCTCGCTCCGTGCAATGGTCGAGTTCGACGCCACCCGGGTGTGGGCCGCGGGCACCGCGTGCCGGCGGGCCACGCTGGACGGCCGGGGCACGCCATCATTAAACTCGCCTCGGGTGCTGCAACCGCAGGCGCGGTCTTCACTGGACTCGAGGTGCGTTCATGCACGCGAACTCCGCCGGCGCGGTGCGCATAACCCTGGCGCCCCGCGTCGACTCCGACGTGATCGTGGTCGGTGGCGGCCCGTCTGGCGCGGCCGCGGCCGCACACCTGGCCCGCGCCGGGTGGCAGGTGTTGCTGCTCGACCGTCAGGCCTTTCCTCGGGACAAGGTTTGCGGCGACTTCGTGGGGCCGGTGGCGCTCGAGGAGCTGGCGGCGTTAGGCGTGACCACGCGCGCCGACTACCGTGCCTCCAACATCATCCGTCGCGCCGCTCTCTACGCCGACGGCAAGCCCCTCATCGCCCGCCCGATGCCGGCGCTCGACGGGCTCCCCGACTATGGGCGCTGCATTCCCCGCCTCCAGCTCGACGCCTGGATTCTCGGCGCGGCCCGCGACGCCGGCGCACGCGTGCTCGAGCGCACCAGCGTGCTGGGCGTGGACAGCAGCGGCGCAGTGGCCACCGTGCGCGTCCGCACGCCCGACGGCGAACGTGCCCTCACCGCGCGGCTGGTCGTTGGCGCCGACGGCAGCAGCTCCACGGTCGCCCGCGCGCTGCGCGGCGCGCCACCGCCGGATGCCTCGCGCATCATCGCCGTGCGCGCCTACTACGAGGGCGACGCGGGCCCTGAGGACCAGTCGGATCTCTACTTCTCGGCCGAGAGCTTCCCCGGATACTACTGGCTCTTTCCCACGGGGAGGGGCATCGCCAATGTGGGCGTCGGGATGGTCCTCGAGACATTTCCCCCGCAGACCGACCACCTGCGGGACATGATGCTACGCCTGGTGGAGAGCGACCCAGCGCTCCGTCAGCGCCTGGGAGCGGCGCGCATCGTGGGCAAGATCGTCGGCTGGCCCCTGTCCACCTACGATCCGTCGCTCCCCCTCGTCGGTGACCGCATCATGCTCGTCGGAGACGCGGCGGGCTTCATCAATCCGCTCAACGGCGAGGGGATCCAGTACGCCCTCCTCAGCGGGCGCTGGGCGGCGGAGCACGCGGCGCCGTGCCTGGCGCATGACGCATGCGAGGCGGCCGCCCTGCAGCCCTATGCCGACCGCGTCAACCGCGAGTTGCGCTACGACATGGCCTTTGCCGGGTTGATCGTCGAGTGCATCCGCAATCGGCATCTCAACACCCTCTGGTTGCAACTGCTCAAGGTGATCGCGGCGCGCGCGCGTGTGGACCCCCGCTATGCCGACGTCTGCGGCGCCGTGCTGGCCGGACTCATTCCGTCTCACCACGCGCTCAGCCCGCACATCATCGGGCGCACGATCGATCAGGCCCTCTTCTCCGGCGTCCTGGCCGCGGGTTGGACCCTGCTGCGGGGACCGCGCGCAGTGCTCACCCGGACCAGCTCGGGCGCCGCTGTGGTGCGCGACGCGGCGGCGGCGCTGGCCCGCGACCCGGCCGGGCTGCTGACGTGGCTCACCGCTGTCGTGATGCAGGGCGGCGAGCTCGCGGCGGAGGCCACTCGCAGCTACCTGCGAGCGATGACGCCACGCGATCACGCCGCCCCCGGGGCGCCAGGCGCGGTGCGTCTCACCCTTCCCGCACCGCCATCGTGACTGCGCCGCAGCGCTGTCGCGAAAGTCCGGGTTACAGCTCGCGCTCGATCATGTAGAGGACGATCCCCTCGATGAACGACTTCTCGGGGGTTGGTGGCGCGTCGGCAAATGCCAGCTGGAATTCGGAAAGCGCCGCCACCGCGAGCTCGTGCGCGCACGCCCGCGCATGGGCAATACTCCCGTAGGCGTCCATCCTCGCGCGTACCCACGCTACCTGGCGTTCACGGCGTGCGACGCGCGGTGTCGCCAGGAAGGTCCGCAGCCGCTCGCGCTCCGTGCTGGTCGCGTTGGCGAGCAGGTGGATCAGCATCAGCGTGCGCTTTCCTTCCCAGATGTCGCCGTTGATCTCCTTCCCATACTTCGCCTCGTCGGCCACCAGGTTGAGCACGTCATCCTGGATCTGGAAGGCCGCCCCCATGAAGTAGCCGAATCGGTTGAACCGGTCCGCATCGATCGCCCCACGGCTCGCGACGATCGCGCCGATACGGCACGGGTGAATGCAGGTGTACCAGCACGTCTTCTTGAGGGTCATGCGCAGGTAGTCGGCGTCTGCCAGGTCCACGACGTTGTCGCGCACCCAACCCAGCTCCATCGCCTGTCCTTCCACCGACTGCCGGGCCATGTGCTGGATCTCGCAGAACACCTTCCAGGTGACCTCTGGGCCGAGCGCCTCGAGGTTCCGCATGAGAGGCTCGATACTCAGGACATTCATCGCATCGCCCACGTTCACGGCGATCGCAAGGCCGTGCTCGGCGGCCAGCGTGGGCAGTCCGCGCCGATTCAGGCTGCCGTCTTCCACGTCGTCGTGCACGAGAAAGGCGTTGTGGAAGAGCTCCAGCGCGACGGCGGAGTTGAGCGCGGATGCTCGCCTCCCGCCAAAGGCGGCACAGGTGGCCATGCACAGTCCGGGGCGTAGCCCCTTCCCCGCCCGCAGGGGATACTGCGGCACCAAATCGTACAGATACCGCCTCGGCTCGGTATTGGGCAGGTAGGTCAGCAGGGCGTCGATGGTCTCTCGCTTGTACTCGCCGAGCCAGCGCTCCACCATGGCCCTGCGCCGGCGCCGGGTCGCGACACGCGAGCGCGCGGGGCTGTCCAGAATCGGCGTACCCACGCTACGCGACGACGACCGCAAGCATGGCCCGCAGGTTTTCCATCTGGGTGGCCCGCACGAGACCTTCGTAGGTGCCGGCCGGCGTCCCCGGTGGGACCGCGACGCTCACCTCCACGCGTCCAGCCTGACGGGGCCCCACGCTCAGGCTTGCCGGCGTGAACACCACGTGCTGCGACTCGATGCGCGTGCCCGACGCACTCACCAGGTCCGACGCGTGCAGCGTGAAGCTCGCGGTGCCGACATCCGAAGGATTCTCCAGCGCCATGGCCACCACCCCCGCCCTCCCGGCCGTCACCGTGCCGGGGATGCGCAATGCCGGCACCTGCAACCCGGCCGGCGCCCCATCGGATTGCCCAGCCGACGGTGCGGACGCCCCCGCCGTGACGTTCACGAACCTCCCCGCCTGCGCCCCGACGGTCTGCGCGGCGGCGGTGAGCACGTCGAGAATGATGTCCACGGCATCATGCGCGTCACGCCGGAACTTGGCCATCACCGCGTCGGGAGCGTGCTTGCGCATGGCATCAACGTCGATGAATCGCTGCTCGATTCGCTTCACGGCGCCGAGCGTGATAGCGATTTCCTCCTCGAGGATGGTCGCCGCCTTGACGACCACGGCGGGCGCCGCGGCCATCGCGCTGCGCGACGCGCCCAACGCCGTCGCGGACGCCGCCCGTGTGGCACGCTTCGAGAGGCCCGCGAGCCGTTCCGCCGATTCACGGAACGCCGCGGCATCGCGGGAGGCTGCCTTCATCGCTGTGTCCTCGTTGGCCGGAGGAGCCGGAGCCTCCTCCACCTGTTTCGCCGGTCGCGCCTTGCGCCGTCGTGCCTTGGGCGCCGCGGCCTTCGCCTTCTTCCGCGCCGCCACGGATTACCGCTTCTCGTCGCAGTTGAACAAGCGCGTCACGCCCGAGATGGCGATCGTCGCGACCGGACGGTCGAAGATGGTGATGCCGATGCTGTAGTCGCTCTTCGCACAGATCGGTTCGCACAGCCGGATGCATAACGGCACCTCCGACTTGAGCGTGAGCGCCGAGTCCATCGACATGTTGACGGCGGCCGGCTCCTTGGGCCAGCTCGCGATGTGAATCGTGGTGGTGCCGTTGTCAGCCATGGCGTGCTCCCCTCGGAGTGGTGTCAGGTGGCGCGTCCGTCCCTTGCTGTGCGTCGGCGATGCAGAGATCGACCAGCAGTCCCTCACCGCCTCCCCCGGCGAACTCCAACTGCGTAATGCCTGTCCCGCGGAGCGTCAGCGCTTCGATCGCCCCCTGGACTCCCGAAGATGCCACCGGTTCCGTGTTCCCTCCAGTGGTCCTTCCCCGCATGACGATCGGTACGGATGTGCTCGCCGTGACGTGGGCCGTCACGGTACTCGCCGCGTACGGGAGCTCCACCACCATCTGCTTGCGCGGCAGCTGCAGCTTGCCGGTGTTCGCGGGGGGCCCCCACACGACGATGCGAAGGGGATCCTGCCCGATGGAGGTGAACGTGAAACCCCGATCACGGAACGTGACGCCGATCACACGCGGCCTCGGCTCCTCCCGCCAGTCGATGCACACCTCCCGTTCACGCGGCGGCCGACACGGGGGCGCGTCGCCCAGGGGACAGGGATACGGTAGTAGCGACACGTCGTCGAACCACGCCGTCCCCTCCCTCGTAGCATTCGCGTCCACGAACGCCTCGAGAAAGATGGTCAGCCGTCGCGCCGTCGCCGTCGCGCGCACCGCGAGGACGGTCCAGCGATGGTCGTCGCGGGATTCGCCCCATACGACGGTCGCACCATCAGGGTTGGTTCCCCCGGCCGGGTCGATGCCGAGGCGGTAACGCGCCCCCGAATGCTCGCGCGCATGGAACCACGCGACGAGTTGGTAATCCCAGTCACGATTGGCCCCGACATGTTGCATGAGCCCCGCACGCGCTGTCGCACCTCCACACGTCACGCGTTGCGCACGCTGTCCCGCGTGCACCACAAACTCGTCGGCGTCGAATCGTGCGACCGCCCCCTTCCCCACGGCGTACGGTTCCCACCCATTCGCCACCAGGCCCGCGTCGAGTGACCGGAATCCCCCTTCGAAGTCGCCGTTCACCACGTCCACCACGCGTACCACCAGCGAATCGCGCCCTACGCCGCCGTCGTCGTCGGATACCGTCACGGCCGCAACGAAGTCGCCGCAGCACTCGTAGCGATGCGTCGCGGCCACGAGCCCGCACCCGGCGGGTGGTTCATGGCGCTCGCGCACCGTCGCCGGTATCGCCGGCGTGCAGTCGCCGAAGTCCCAGATCCCCGTGTGCGTGTCGCACCAGCCGGGGTCGGTGAAGCGGGCGACGAGCGTGATCGGTGTGCAGCGGTACGCGAACATGTCCTCCCCTGCATCCACCGTCGGCGGCACGTTGCGGACCGTGACTGTCCGGGTGTCCACACCCACGCCGCCGTCATCGTCCATCACGCGCACGGTCACCGTGTATGTCCCGTTGTCGCAGTACGCGTGGGCGGCGCTGGCCGTCCCGGTGCCGAGCGGCGCGTCGTGCTTCTCCTGTACCACCCCGATGGCGGGCAGCTGGCGGTCGCCGAAGTCGAAGACTGCCGTGTGCGTGTCGGGCCACCCCGGATCGGTGAAGGTGGCGACGAAGTCCACCTCCTGACCCTCGTCGATGGTCAGTGGAGCTCCGGCATCGACGCTGGCGGCTACGTTGTCCACGCGTACGGCGGCAAAGTGCCGCGTCACGACGCCCCCCACTTCGTTCACGGCCGTCGTGAACTTGGCGATGTAGAGTCCGTTGTCGGCGTAGCGGTGCGTAGCCACCCGCGTGTGGGCGACCGCGCCGTCGCCGAACGCCCATGAGTACGTGGTGTTCGGCGTAAGTGGCCCGCCCTGGAATGTCACCTCGGCGCCCTCGGGCACGACGTACGGACCATTCGCCTGCGCGAGGGCATCGGGGACCGACGCGAAGGTTGCCGTCACGACGTACGCGTCCGGGAACATCACGCTCTGCGGATCGATCAGCACCGGATTCTCGAATCGGGCGGTCACATCGCCGATCCCCTCCAGTTGCTGTGGCCACGCACCGATCCCCTTCACCTGCCCCGTCACCTCGTCGCGGATGATGACCCCGCCCACCTTCTCCGCGACCCCTTCCACCACCGCCACGATGACGAGGGCGATGATCCCCCCCACGATACCCAACGTGATGAAGCCCAGCAGGAAGCTCAGGATCCAGGCGAGGAGCGAGAGATCCACATCCTGGCTGATCACGAAGGGACGCAGCATCTGCGTCCCATCCGGCTGGTCGACCCATTCCAGCCCCACTTCGGCCTCGAACGACGCGTCCACGTCGATGCTGTCGGCGATCGCGTCGATGACGGTGACATCGCCTTCTATATGGATCGAGCCCGAGCGCAGCGATGCCGTCAGGCGTGTGAGCCGCGCCGTGTGGCCGTCGACGTCGTGGAAAGTGTGCGGGATTCCCCCGAAGCCCCCCTCGGCCTCCGGCTTGTCGATCTGATCGTGGATGAGCGCAATGACCTTGGCGCCGTCGATGGCGATGGCGCACGAGCGGGCCGGCGGAATGAAGTTCGTGATCGCGCCGGTGTTCCCCCCGGGATTGTTCAGGCAGAAGGCGATCGCGTCGGTGAGCGCCAGCGGCCTGACGTCGGTCACCGTCACCCCACCATCGGGTGGAGGGGTGGGCGTCCAGAGTCCAATGTCCCCACGGCCGGTGATGGCCGCGTGCGCCTGGTCGGCGATGAACGACTCGATCTGCGCCAGCGTTGGCACCGGGACGGTCATGTTGCCAACCGCCGCCTTCACCGCATTGGCCCGGGCCGTGAGCTGTGCCTTGACCGCATTCTCCAGCAGCCCTCCGGACGCGGTGTTGTTGAACGTGTAGTTGCTTCCCTCGCTGTCATGGCTCCCGAGCGCGTCGCTTGCCGGCGAGGGGGCATAGTCCTCGAGCGTGATCGCGGCCGTGGCGAGATGCGTGGTCACTGACCCCGGCACCACGACCAGGTCGCTCGTGAGCACCAACTTGCCGACGACACCGCATGGCGAGAGCCCCGCCGATAGGTTGGCAAGCTTCAGGTGGAACGGGATGCGCACGACCACCTGCGTGGGGGCCGGTTGCGTGACGGTGATCGCGTGCGTGGGATGCGTGGCGTCGTCGAACAGCTCGATGAACGCATCGGCCGAGAAGACACCGAGCCCTACGCCGTTCTGCGTCACGGTGTGCGGAATGGTGCCGTCGGCATACTTGGCGTGCACGAACTCCGCGACCGACGTCAACGTCAGGGCCGGGATCGGATCGCCACTGGTCACCGTCGCCGAGACCGAGGAGCGGGGGATGCCGCCGAGCAGCGCCGCCACGTGTATCGTGCCGGGAAGCACCCCGATCGGCACGCGTGCGACGACGTCGGTGGTCAGGTCGAAGAAGCGCGCGCTGGGAATCGGTGCGTTGGCGATCTCGACCTGGCACACGGCGGGCACCGTGATGCGCACGCCGTTGACCGGGACGTCCATGTCCAGGTGCAAGGTATCGCGCGCGATGTCGATGACGCCGTCGGCGAGCTGGTAGGGGCCAAAGGCGGTTCCCGCCGCGATGTCCACGGAGTGTGGAACGATGTTGTTGTCCCATGCCCCCTTGAGGATCTCGTTCAGCGTGGCGACGGCAAGTTCGCCCACGACCTCGAAGCCGCCCAGGTCAGGCATGGCTCACACCTCCCGGCGATGGAGGCGGGCGCGCAGCTTGAGCGAGACTCCACCGATGGCGCCCCGGCGCACACGCTCGTACAGCGCGCGCGGCGCGAACGGCGCGTGGCGCGCGACGATGGCGCGGTACTCCAGGAGGGGCTCGACGATGGGGTGCGTTCCCGCGAGCGCCAGGAGCACGTCCGGCTCCGGTCCCGCCGCCGTGGCGTGGTATCGCACCGCGAGCCGGTGTTGCAGGATCGTCGGCGCGATGGACATGGGGCCGCTCTGCGACTGCTCCCGCGTGCCGCTGCGGCGCGACGACATCTCCTTCGCCCCCTCCGTTGCGCCTGCTGCTCCCGTGATAGCTATCCGCACCGGCGACGCCGCGAGTTCGGGGAGCTCGAGTCGCGTGAACAGGATACGCTCGAGATCGGCGGGATCATCCGGATCGAACGGGACGGTGGCGATCTCGTGCATGCGGGCGACGAGCGTAGCCAGGCGTTCTCGCTCGGTGGCCGAGAAGCGGATGCGGTGGTCCAGCTCACGGTGGAGCTCGTTAGGGATGCGATACCCCAGTTCCTCGAGAGCGAGAACCGGATTCGCCGCCGCCGCCAACAGGAGGGACTGGTCGGCATTCAGTCGCTTGAGGATAGCGGGCACCTGGGCTCGCAGTTCCTCGACGGACCGGATGGTGTGTGGCGCGCTCGCCATTGCCCTCGCTCCTCGCCTGGCCGCGCCGGGACTGCTGCAAAGTACGAGCCACGCAACAGCGAGCGACTGGGGAAGGGAGCCGGGAGGTGAATGTCGCTGACGCGGGCGACCTCGCGAGGTGGTGCACGAAGGCGAGCCGCGTGATCCTCCGCGTCCGGGGAACCGGGTGGGCGCGCGAGGCTGGCCGGCGAGCTGGTCGCTGACCTCAGGACCGGATAAAGTCTCAAGGAAGCTCAGCGTTTCTCGCCAGTGCGCCGAAGTCCCCGTGCGCCGCCCGCGGCTCGCATCGCTGCTCCCCACAAACGGGACGGTGTCGCGTGGGATGGATGGCGCTCCCTTCCGATCCGTGGTCACGCCACGACTTTGACTAACTTCTGACAGCAGAGGCGAGCGGGAGGCTGGGTGGGGAACTCGCCGCATGGAAGTCCGTGCCCCCTTCCCGCCGCCCGAGGGAAGAGGGCCACGTGCCGGCGTCACCGGCGCGCCGCCGACGCACGCGCGCCACCGAGGGCCAACGGGCGCGGACGGGTGCGGACGGCTGCAAACGCCTGCCAACGGCTGCAAACTGGCGTTAACGGCCGCCAACCGACCCGGCGGGCAGGCCCGTGGCGCAGCGCTCTCGCGTGACGATACGCCGATGCCGCACGTATAATATATTGATAGCGAATGCGGCATTTTGACTCTGTCGGCTCGGCTGCCGCCCCAGGCGACGAGAGACCCGAACTGCAATGGAGTCTGCGCTGATGCGCCGGCAATCCCTCTCGGTAGACCAACGCCTTGGACTGGCGGTCGGCGCGGCGCTCGGTGTCGGCATCGCCGCAGTCACGCTCTTCGCATTTGCCGAGATGCGTGGGGCAGCCATCGGCGCGGCGCGGCAGCGGCTGGGCGACGTCACGACGCAGCTTGCCGCCATGTTCGAGCAGTCCGGGCGCGCGCGGACCGCCGCCCTCGAACGCATCGCGTCTCGCCCGGAGGTGGTGGAGTACCTGCGCCGCACCACGGCTCCCGAAAGCGCCGGAGTTGGCGAACTGCTCGACGCGGCCGACGTCGAGCGCAACTCGAGCCTCGAACTCTGGGACGGCGCGGGGCGCCGGGTGTTGCAGGCGGGGGCGCCGCGCCCGCCGCTCGCGGATTCCGTGGTGCGCGACTGGCGGGGGCGGGCCACGGGGCGACGCGCCGGCGCCATCACGCCGATGCTCATCCTGCGCGACACGGTCGAGTACGGGATCCTCGCCCCGGTCATGGACGAGGCGCGGCGGGAGGTCGGCTTCGTGGTGCAGCGTCAGCCGGTCGCCTCGAGCGCGACGACGCGCGACCGCCTCTCGCGGCTCGTCGGGCAGGGGGCGCGGGTGTACGTGGGGAGCGTCGACAACCGCACGTGGACCGACTTCGCCACGCACGTCGCCGGTCCGCCGGTGCCCGTGCGGGGCGACACGACGCTGCTGTCGTATGTGCGCGCCGGCACGGGTGGCCAGCTGGCCATGGCCCGCGAACTCGGCGGCATTCCGTGGGTGGTGCTCGCCGAGTTTCCGCGTGACGAGGTGCTGGCCCGCACGCATCGATTCTTGCGGGACGCCGGGATTGCGGCCGTCCTCCTGATCGGGCTCGTGGGCGCGCTGGGGTGGACGTACCTGCGGCGCGTCACGCGTCCCATCGAGGGGGCGCTCCAGGAGTCGGAGGCGCGCTTCGAGGCGATCCTCGAGGGGACGCCGAATGGCGTGGTGATGGTCGATGCCGACGGGCGCATGGTCTTCGTGAACCATGAGGTCGAGCGCCTGTTCGGCTACGGGCGCGAGGAGCTGCTGGGGCAGCCGGTGGAGCGCCTCATCCCGGAGCGTTTTGCGGCGGGGCACCCCCGGCTGCGCCGGGACGCGATGCACCTGCTGGAGCGGCGCGAGATGGGGGCCGACCGCGACCTGTTCGCCCGGCGGCGCGACGGCAGCGAGTTCCCGGTGGTGGTCGGGCTCAATCCCGTCAGGCGCAACGGCCAATCCTACGTGGTCACCTCGGTGGTGGACATCAGTGCCCGCAAGGACGCCGAGCGGGAGCTGAAGCGGTCCAACGACGAACTGCAGCGCTTCGCCTACGTCGCCTCCCACGACCTCCAGGAGCCGCTCCGCACCGTGGCCAGCTACGTGCAGCTGCTGGAGCGCCGCTACGGCGACCGGTTCGACGCCGACGGCCGGGAGTTCATGGCCTTCGTGGTCGACGGCGCGCGGCGGATGCAGCGCATGGTCGACGACCTCCTGACGCTCTCGCGCGTGGGGAGCCACGGGGTCGAGCTCGTCCCCGTCCCGGCCGACGAGGTGCTCGACCGGGCAATCGACGACCTCAAGCTCGCGCTCGAGGAATCGGGTGCCACGGTCACGCGCGCCCCCCTCCCGGTGGTGCGCGGGGACGCGCGACAGCTGGAGCAGCTCTTCGCCAACCTGATCGGCAACGCGCTGAAGTTCGCGGGACCCACGGCGCCGCGCATCGAGGTCGGCGCGCGCCGCGAGGGGGCGGAGTGGGTCATCAGCGTGCGAGACCACGGCATCGGGATCGAGCCGCAGTACTTCGACCGCATCTTCGTGATCTTCCAGCGGCTCCACGGGCGCGACGAGTACCCGGGAACGGGAATCGGACTCGCCATCTGCAAGAAGATCGTGGAGCGCCACGGCGGGCGGATCTGGGTGGATTCACAGCCAGGCGCGGGCTCCACCTTCCACTTCACCCTTGCCGCCCCACAGGAGGGCTGACCGTGCCCACGGCCACCGCACCCATCGAGATCCTGCTGGTCGAGGACAGCCCCGCCGACGTGCGCCTGACGAGGGAAGCGCTGAAGGATGCCCGGGTGCGCAACAACATCAGCGTGGCGGTCGACGGCGTCGAGGCGCTCGACTTCCTGTACCGCCGAGGGCGGCACGCCAACGCGCCGGCCCCTGACCTGATCCTCCTCGACCTCAACCTTCCACGCAAGGATGGCCTGGAGGTGCTGCAGGAGATCAAGCAGGACGACGCCCTCCGGCGCATCCCGGTCGTCGTGCTCACCACCTCGCACGCCGACCAGGACATCCTCCGGAGCTACCAGCTCAACGCCAATGCCTACGTCTCGAAACCGGTCGACCTGGAGCAGTTCCTCGGCGTGGTGAAGTCGATCGAGGGGTTCTGGCTCGAGGTCGTCAAGCTCACGCGCCTATGAACGGGATGACGACCCAACGGGGGCGGCGCGAGCCGCTGAAGGTCCTCCTCGTCGAGGACAATGCCGCCGATGCGCGACTCGTCACGGAGCTGCTCAAGGACGTGGCGCCGGCCTTCGTGGAACTCACGCACGCCGGACGGCTCCGCCAGGCACTGGACTACCTGTCTCACGAGGGGTTCAATGCCGTGCTCCTCGACCTCAGCCTTCCCGACAGCTCGGGATTGGCGACCTTTCTGGAGGCGCACGCGCGGCGCCCGGGAACCCCCATCGTGGTCCTCACCGGGCTGCAGGACGCGGACATCGCCGAGCGCGCGGTCCGCGAGGGGGCACAGGACTACCTGGTCAAGGGACAGGTCGACGGACCGCTCCTCCTCCAGTCCATCCGCTTCGCGATCGAGCGCGTTCGGTTCGAGGAGTCGTTGCGCGCCAGCGAGGCGCGCTACCGCGGCCTGGTCGACGGCTCCATCCAGGCCATCGTCATCGAGGTCGACGGGCAGATCCGCCTCGCCAACCCGGCCTGTGCCGAGCTCTTCGCGCTCCCCTCTCCGGAGGCCTGCATCGGGAAGGACCTCTGGTCGCACGTGATCGACGAGGACCGGGAGCTGGTCGAGGGCTTCGTGCAGTCGGTGCGCGCCGGCATCTCCGTCCCGGCCCGCTTCGAGTGCCGGGTGACCGGCGACGACGGGATCCAGCGCTGGCTCGAGTGCAGCGTGGCCAACATCCCGTGGGATCGCGCGCGCGCGATCATGGCCACGATGGTCGACATCTCGGCGCGCAAGCAGGCCGAGGCGGCCCTCCGGGCCAGCGAGGAGCAGCTGCGCCACGCGCAGAAGATGCAGGCGGTGGGGCGACTGGCCGGCGGCGTCGCCCATGACTTCAACAACGTGCTCACCGTCATCACCAGCTACGCCGACCTCCTGCTGAAGGACTTCGGCGCCGGCAACGACGTGCTGCGCGAGGACCTGATGGAGATCCAGCACGCCGCGACGACGGCGGCGACGCTGACCCGGCAGCTCCTCGCGTTCACCCGGCAGCAGGTCGTGCAGCCCCGCGTCGTCTCGCTCAACGACCTGGTGTCGGGGAGCGTGAAGATGCTGCAGCGCCTCCTCGAACACGACGTCGCCTTGCAGCTGTCGCTGGCGGCCGACGCCCCGCATATCCGCGCCGACCCGGGGCAGATGGAGCAGGTGCTGATCAACCTCACCGTCAACGCGCGCGACGCCATGCCCGACGGCGGCGTGCTGCACATCGTGACCGCCGCCAGGGTGGTCGACGGCGACGCCGTGTCGCGGCCTGGGGCCCCGCTCCCCGGTCACTACGCGGTGCTCGTGGTGCGCGACGCCGGCCTGGGGATGAGCCGGGAAACGCAGGCGCGCATCTTCGAGCCCTTCTTCACCACCAAGGAGGCCGGCAAGGGGACCGGGCTCGGGCTGGCAACGGTCTACGGGATCGTCAAGCAGTGCGGGGGATTCATCGAGGTCGACAGCGCGGAGGGGCGCGGCACGACGTTCACGATCTACCTGCCGCACGCCGACGCCCCCGCCGAGCTGGAAGCGTCCGAGGCGCCACCGCTCGCACTGCGAGGGCGGGAGACGCTCCTGCTGGTGGAAGACACGGCGGCGGTGCGCGGCGTGATGCGCCGCGTCCTCGAACGCTTCGGCTACGTCGTCATCGAGGCGCCGGATGGTCGCACCGCGCTCTCGCTCGGCGCGCGGCACCAGCGGGACATCGACCTGCTGGTCACCGACCACGTGCTCCCGGGCATCAACGGCCTCGCACTCGCCAGCCAGCTGCGCGAGTCCATGCCCGGGCTGCGCGCCGTCGTGATCTCGGGCTACGCCGACGACCTCGCCCTTCACCCCGAGGCCCTCGAGCCCTGGGCCGCGTTCATCCAGAAGCCCTTCTCGCCCGAGACGCTGGCGCAACGGGTGCGCACGCTGCTCGACTCCCCGGCGGCCGGCTCGTCCCGCAGCTGACGGCGTGGCGCGACCGATGATTTTCGCCCCTCTCGAACGTCGAAACCATGCCCGCTGACGCGACGTAGCGGTAACGGCCCGGCCTCACACCCCCCGAGCGGGACCGGGCACCACGCCCCTCGTGCGAGTCCCCATGCCCCTCCCCGACCTGCGCTTCGCCCTGCGCTCGCTGGCGCGCTCTCGCGGCTTCGCGACGACCGTGATCCTCACCCTCGGGCTGGGGATCGGCGCCAACACCGCGATCTTCTCCGTGGTGCGTGCCGTCCTCCTCAAGCCGCTCCCGCATCGCGAGGGCGACCGCCTCGTCTACCTGCGCCAGAGCATCGAGGGGCCGGGGGGCGAGAACATCCGCTTCTCCGTCCCGGAGATCCTCGACTTCCGCAACAGCGCCAAGTCGCTGCAGGGGATCGCCGAGTACTCGGGGGTGCTCTTGACGCTGCAGGGCAAGGACGACGCCGTGCGCATGCAGGTCGGCCTGGTGACCGGCAACTACTTCCAGGTGATGGGGCTCTCGCCGGTGCTGGGGCGCGTCCTCGACGAGCGCGACGACGGGACAGGGGTCCCCCCGGTCGTCGTCCTCACCCACGACTACTGGCACCAGCGCTTCGGCGGCGACGCGACGATCGTCGGGAAGTCGGTGCGCATCGACGGGCGCGCGGTGGAAGTCGTCGGCGTCCTGCAGCCGGCGCCGACCTTTCCCGAGCGCTTCGACGCGCTGATGAACATGGTGATCAGCGAGCACCACACCAGCGCGATGATGGTGCACGGGCGCACGCACCGGATGACCGACATGATTGCCCGCCTGGCCCCCGGCGCGACGCTGGACCAGGCGCGCAGCGAAGTGGCGACCATCCGCAAGCGTGTGCAGGCCGAGTTTCCCGAGGCGTATGATGCCGGGTCGGGATACCGCGTCACGGTGACGCCCTTCGTGGAGGTGCTGGGCGAACGTGCCCGCCTCACGCTCTGGCTCCTGATGGGGGCCGCCGCCTTCGTGATGGTCATCTCGGCGGCCAACGTCGCCAACCTCTCGCTCATGCGCGGCGTCAGGCGCGAGCACGAGCTGGTGATCCGCTCCGCGCTGGGCGCCGGGACCGCCCGCCTGCGGCGCCTCCTCCTGGTCGAGAACCTCCTCCTCGCCTCGGCCGGCGCCGTCCTTGGGCTCCTGATCGCCATCGGCGGGGTGCGGCTCCTGGCCGCGTTCGCCGAACGCTACTCGCCGCGCGCCAACGAGATCCGCATCGATGGCGTCGTCCTCGCCTTCACCCTCCTCCTGACCGTCGCCATCGCCATCCTCATCTCGTACGCGCCGCGCCTGGCCGCCGAGGGGCGGCTGGGGACGCTGATCGCCGCCGGCGCCTCGCGCGCCAGCGGGAGCCTGGCGCGCCAGCGGCTGCAACGCACGCTGGTGGTGGCGCAGGTCGCCGTCTCCGTCGTCCTCCTCACCGGGGCCGGGCTCCTGACGCGCACCATGCAGCGGCTGTCCAGCGTCGACAGCGGGCTCACCGCCGAGGAGGTGCTCACGATGGAAGTCCCCATCAGCGGCGGGGGGCGGAGCGACGCCGACACCAAGGCACTGTACGCGCGGATGCGCGAGGCGGTCCGCGCCCTCCCCGGGGTGCGGGCGGTGGGGGTGGGCTCCACCATGCCGTTGCGCGCGACACCGTTCCAGCTCGACGTCAAGGGAGAGGGGCACACGCTTGCAGCTGGCGAGCCGCAGCCGCGCGCCGAATTGCGCACCGCCGACCCCGACTACTTCAAGGCGTCGGCCATCCCCCTGCTCCAGGGGCGCGAGTTCACGAGCACGGACCGCGACTCGTCGCAGAGGGTCGTCATCATCAACCAGACGCTGGCCAGGCAGCTCTTTCCCGGGCGCGATCCCATCGGGCTGCGCGTTGCCTGGACCGGCGAGGTCCTCAAGTTCATCGGGATCAGCGGCGAGTGGCGCACCATCGTCGGCGTGGTGGGCGACACCAGGGACGGCGGGCTCGACGCCGCGCCGCGCGGGGTCGTCTTCACCCCCTTCACGCAGGAGTTCGCCTACGCCGGGGGGCTCGTGATCCGCGCCAGCGGCAACGCACAGGCGCTGGCCGGCGCCGCCACGCGCGTCGTGCGCGACGTCGTCCCCCACGACCCCATCGAGCACGTCCTCACCGTCTCGCAAATCAAGGAAGAGAGCGTCGCCCCTCGCCGCCTCAACGCCATCCTGGTCTCGGCCTTCGGGATGCTGGCCGTGATCATCGCCGCGGTGGGGATTGCCGGCGTCCTCGCCTTCTCGGTGAGCGCGCGCACCAACGAGATCGGGATCCGCATGAGCCTGGGGGCCGATGCCGCGCGCGTGCAGCGCATGATCCTGCGCGAGGGGGGGATGCTGCTGGCGGCAGGGGTCGCGTTAGGCGCGGGCGGGGCGGTGATCGTGAACCGCCTCATCCGCGGGCTCCTCTTCGGCGTCGCGCCACACGACCCGCTCACGCTGGCCGCGGTCGGGACCGCCATGATCGCCGTCGGCGTGGCCGCGTGCTGGGTCCCGGCGGCGCGCGCGGCACGCATCGAACCGGTGGTGGCGATGCGCGGGGGGTGAGCGGCCGGGGCTGGTTGCACCGCCTCGCGTCCACCCCTACTCATTGGGGAGCGCGCGGTCGGAGGGGAGCGTGGGCAGGACGAAGGTGCTGGTCGTGGACGATCACCCCCTGATGTGCCAGGGGCTGCGGGCGATGCTCGAACCCGAGTACCTGGTCGTGGGGACGGTGCACGACGGCGCGGGCGTGATGGACGGCGGGGCGCGCCCCCCTCAGCCTGGTGATGCTGGCCAACGATCGCCCCGCGGGGGCATCGCAGCCCGCCATTCCCCTCTCCTTCGGCATGCGCAGCGACTTCGCCCCTGCCGTCGAAGCGGCTCGCGCCGCGCTCCATGCACAGGGGGCGCTCCTCCCGCTCCTGGCCCCCGTACTTCCGCTCCCACGGGGAGTGGCCGGCGTGGCGCCGCCGTCCGATCCGCTCCCCTGGCTGGGTCGCTCGATTCAAGTGGTCCCAGCGACGGCGCTGGTCGATGCGGACACGGACCCGATGGCGCTGGCGCGCGTCGCCGGCACCGCCGCTCCGTTCGAGGTCGTGGCACGATCGACCTCCGCAGCCGCACAGAATTGGGACGCGATCGAGTGCACGAGCGCCGCATGTGCGACGGTGCAGACCAACAGCGCCTTCGTCGCCGTCGCGCCGCAGCTGGCGCTGGCGGGCTTCTATCCCATCGCGACGCCCGTACCGATGCCGACGACGCTCGCGTCGGTCTCGTGGTCGACGTTCCGGAACATCACCGGCCTGGTCGCGGGCGTCACCACACTCGGCGACGAGCTCAGCCTCGTCTACTCCCCGGCGGAGGTGCTGGCGTCGGCCTTCGCGGCGCGGCTGTCGTGGGTGTGGGACGGAGGGACCTTCGTGGCGCCGTAGCCGCACGGTGCACCGGGCCGCGAGACGGCGAGCGGGAGGGATGCGTCACTCCCTCCCGTTCGTCGCTGGGTCCCTCTCCACGCACGCCGGTATCAACCGCGCCCTGCTCCTCGCGTCACGCGCGCTCACCTTCCCGTGAGCGCGCGCAGCCGGGCGGCGTAGCCCTCCTCCAGCGCGCGGTCCCCGGCCGCCCCCGCTGCGCGCCGCGCCCCGTCGAGCGTCAGGTAGCGATTGGGCTCGCTCGCGAGCGCCGCCTGGTACTCGGCGAGCGCCTCCCGCGGGCGCCCCAGCGCCAGCAGCAGGTCGCCGAGCAGCTCGCGGGCCGGGACGAGCGGCCCCGGCGTCACCGCCGACTTCTCGGTGGCGCCTTCGCGCTGCGCGCCCTCACGCATCAGGTGCAACGCGGCGCTGTCCCGTCGTTCCGCATGGGCGAGCCAGGCCTGCGCCCCGAGGTGCTCGATCGCGACCTGTTCCGCCCAGTAGCCTTCGCCCGCGGCGGACAGCCGGCGGTGGATCTCCGCGAGCGAGTCGGTGGCGGCACGCGCGAGATCGAGCGCGCCGCTGTGCGCCCCCCCCAGCGCCCGGGCGAAGTACACCATCGCCTCCGTCCAGGGGAAGTCGCTTCGCACCGGCTCGAGCCGCGCGGCCTCCTCCCACTCGCGGCGCTCCAGCGCGTAGCGCGCCGGAATCGCGGCCAGCGCGAAGACCCCCGCCGACCCCGGGGCCGCTCCGGTCACGGCACGCACGTCGAACCGCGCCGCGAGTGCGGGGAGCCCGTCGACCACCGCCCTGGCCGCCGAGTCGCGACGCAGCTGCAAATAGGCATAGGTGGCGTAATCCAGCGCGTGCAGCGCCTCGGCAATCGAGCCCTCGCGGAGCGCGACCTCGTACGATTTGCGGTTCGTTGCGATGGACTCCTCCCACAGCCCCACGCGCGTGAAGGTGTGCGAAGGCATGTGCAGCGCGTGCGCCGCCGACGGGGCGATCTGCGCGTAGCGCTGTGCCGCCATTCGCGCCCTGGCCGCGAGCGGCGGGTAGTCGTAGGCGTGGATGATGTAGTGCGCGAGCCCCGGGTGGTTGGGCTGCGACTTCCAGAGCGCCTCCAGGACTTCCGCCGCCTGCAACTGCCTGGCGTACGTCTTGTCCGTGGGTGAGGCCGACGCCACGAGCGCCACCGCGTGGAAGATCTTCGCTTCCGTGTCCGACGGGTATGCCCTGGCCACGTCGTCCATGGCCCGCTCGTACGCTGCCACGCGTGTGGCCTGGTCTACCCGCTCCTACGCATCGTAGAGTTTGCCGATCGCGCCGATGTACGCGCGCTCGCGCGGCGTGGCGCGCCCCCCCAGCCTGGCCGCCGCCCGGGCCGCCGCGAGCCCGGGTTCGAGCTGGGCCGGCGCGCGCACGCCCGGTGCCAGAGGGTTGGACCAACGGCTCATGGCAACGCCCCAGTGGGCCATGGCGCAGCTGGAGTCGGCGGCCGCGACCTGCGAGAACGCCCGAATGGCGGCGCCGAACTCGAACGAGTGCAGCAGGGCGACCGCGCGATCGAACGCGAGCGCGACGCCGGGCGCGCATGAGGTCGGGAAGTGCACCGCGCCGAGCTGTTCGGCTGCGGCGGCATTCGGGTGCGCGTGGTCCTGGGCCGCGGCGCCCGAGATCGCGCCGCACAGCGAGAGCAGCGCAGCGACCCGCGAACGCAGTCTCATGGCGAATTCCTCCTCGCGCGGGGGGCAAGCGACCTTTGATACGTGATTCCCCCGCTCCCCGCAATGGCCGCAAGGCCGAGGCCGCCTGAACGCGACGGACATGGCGCTCGAAGCGTGAGCCTCCCCGCCCCGCCGCCACCCCTACTTCGAGCGCAACGCCTCCGCGATCGCCGCTTCCGCCAACGGCGCCATCACCCGGTATCCCGCCTCGTTAGGGTGCACCCCGTCGCCGGACAGATCGGCGCGCAGCCCGTTCCGCTCGTCGGCCATCGCCGAGTGATAGTCGAGGTACACCATGCCGCGTGACGCTGCGTAGCGCCTCATCCAGTCATTCAGCGCCACGATCCTTGGCGCCGGCTCCACCCCTCGCTTCCACGGATAGTCCCAGACCGGGAGCACCGACGAGAGGACCACGCGGATCCCATTGGCCTGGGCCAGCTCGGCCATCGACGCCAGGTTGTCCTCGATCATCTCGAGCGTCGACGGCCCCGTGTTGCCGGCAATGTCGTTGGTCCCGGCAAGGATCACGACCACGGCCGGCCTGAGGGCGATCACGTCCTGGCGAAAGCGCACCAGCATCTGCGGCGTCGTCTGCCCGCTGATCCCCCGCCCCACGTATTGCTTGCCGGGGAACATCGTGGCGAAATACGGCGCCCACCCCTCCGTGATCGAGTTCCCCATGAAGACGACTCGCGCGTCGCCGGGGGCTGGGGCGCCGAGCGCGATATTGGCCTCTCGGTACCGCGCCAGGTTGGCCCAGTCGCCTTGTTGGGCCCGACCCGCCGCCGGCCCGGCGACGACGAGGGCCAAGGCGAGGAGCGCGACCTGCAGTGCCGCTGTCGTACGACGCATGGCTCCGCGTGAGGTTGAAGGTGAGGACCAACCCCCGCGATGTTCGCCCCATGAGCCTGCCAGCGCAAGTTGGCCGGGCATCGCGAAACCCTCACGCCGTCTCCTCGTGTAGTATTCGGGACGGACGAGAGGGAGTCGATGTTCTCCACCTGCATCTTCTGCAACAAGCCGCTCGGCCAGAACTACTCGCTCGAGGCCTTCCCCGTCGGCGAGCGGCTGGCCTTCGACCCGGCGCGCGGCCGTCTGTGGGTCGTCTGCCGCCAGTGCGAGCGATGGAACCTCACCCCGCTCGAGGAGCGCTGGGAAGCCATCGAGCAGGCCGAGCGCCTGTATCGCGACACGCGCCGCCGCGTCTCGACCGACAACATCGGGCTGGCCCGGCTCCCCGAGGGGACGACGCTGGTGCGCATCGGCCAGCCGCAACGCCCCGAGTTCGCCGCCTGGCGCTATGGCGACCAGTTCGGGCGCCGCCGCAAGCGGGCGATCCTCGCCGCCGGAGGGGGGATGGCCGCGGTCACCGCGCTCTACGCCGCGGGTGCTGCCGCGGGGGTGGCGATCGGCGCCTTCGGCTACAGCTTCATGCTCCTGGGGCGCAGCCTCATCTACGGCTATCCGGAAACTGTCGTCGCCCGCATCCGCACGCAGCAGCACGGGATCATCCAGGTCCGGCGGCGTCACCTCGCCGAGTCGGCCATCGCTGCAGCTGACGACGGTGCGCTGGACCTGTTCCTGCGCTTCAAGAACGGCTCGGCGCACTTCGCCGGCGCCGAGGCCGAGCGCATCGCGTCCATCGTCCTCCCCAAGGTCAACCGGTTCGGGGGGAAGCAGGCGGAGATCGCCGACGCAGTACGGCAGATCGAGGCGGTGGGCGACTCGGAGCGCTACCTGCGGCACGCCGGCCGCCAGGCGCAAGGCGCGATCAAGCCGATGACGACCGGAGCGTCGCCTGCCAAGTCGCGGTCGCGACGCGCCGAGTTCAACAAGTACGGCCTCTTCTCGCTCCCGGCGCCGCAGCGGCTGGCGCTGGAGATGGCGCTGCACGAGGAAGCCGAGCGACGCGCGCTGGAGGGCGAGCTGGCGCAGCTGGAGCAGGCGTGGCGCGATGCGGAGGAGGTGGCGGCGATTGCCGACAACCTCTTCGTCCCCGAGTCGGTGGAGGCGCAGTTCAGGAAGCTGAAGGGCGACAGCTGAGGGCCGCGCCGCCGCTCGGCGACCGGCGGCGCGGCGCCAGCGGCCTCGCATGACGGCCTCGCATGACGGCCTCGCATGACGGCCTCGCATGACGGCCTCGCATGACGGCCTCGCACGACGGCCTCGCATGACGGCCTCGCACGACGGCCTCGGGCGTCCCCTCCCTCCCCCATTGCACGATCGCGAGGGATGATATATTCGTATATCACGGAGATATGACATGCCCCTCGGCGACGTCGAACAGCTGGTGATGCTGGCGCTCCTGCGCCTCGGTGACGCCGGCTTCGGCGCGGCGGTCCAGCGCGAGATCGCGGAGCGCGCCGGACGCGACGTCACGCTCGGCGCCGTCTACACGGCGCTCGCCCGGCTCGAGGAAAAGGGATACGTGCGGTCGCGGGTCGGCGATCCGCTCCCGCAGCGCGGCGGACGGCGTCGGCGGCACTACGACGTGCTCCCCGCCGGTCGCGTCGCGATCACCGAGGCGTGGCGGGCGATGCGGGCGCTGTCGCGTGGACTGTCGGCGCAGTTGGATGGGTGATGTCGCGCGCCGAGGATCGCACCGCGCCGCGCCCTCCGCGCATCGCGCTCTGGCTCCTCGAGCGGCGCGTCCCGGAACACGAGCGCGAGTTCCTCGTGGGTGACCTGGTCGAGGCGTTCCACGAGGCCGCCACCGCTCCCGAGGCGGTCCGGGCGGCACGTCGCCGATTCTGGCGTGAGGCACTCGCCGCGGTACTCCGCCGTGAGCGCGATCATCAGGCAATTCCCTTCACCAGGGGGCTCATGTCCGACATCGGCTTCGACCTCGGGTTGGCGGCACGCCGGCTGCGTCGCACCCCGGGCTTCACCCTCGCCGCCAGCCTGACGCTCGCCCTCGGTGTCGGCGCAGCCTGTGCCATCGTCGCGATCGCCCGGCCGGCGCTGTGGGGAGCGCTTCCATTCCGCGATGCCGATCGCATCGTCACCCTCCGCGAACGCTTCGGCGACGCCAGCGCGGGACGACTCGGATACCGAACGATTGCCGACCTCCGGCGCGAGACGCCGTCGCTGTCCCACGTCGCCGCCGCACGAGACTACGCCCCAACGCTCACCGACGAGTCCGGCGCGTCGCGCCTCAGGGGACTGGCCGTGTCCGCCAACTGGCTCGAGGTCATGGGCGTCCGTGTCGCATTCGGTCGCGACTTCACGCCCGAGGAGGACCGCCCGAACGCCACCACGGTCGTCCTCCTCGCCCACCGGTTGTGGCAGCAGCGCTTTGGAGGTGACTCCGGCATCGTCGGGCGTACCATCACGCTCGGCGACGTGAAGCACCGCGTGATTGGCGTGCTCCCGGCGAATTACGAGAGCGTGCTGAGTCCGGGTGCGGAGATCCTGCGCCCACTCGGCTACGCCGATACCAGCGGCTCGGCATGTCGCGACTGTCGTCATTTGCAGGCGGTCGCGCGCCTGAGGGACGGCGTCCCGATGGCCGTCGCCGCGCGTGACGTCGAGCGCGTGTTCGATCGCCTCCGCGACGCGTATCCCGCCACGTACGGCAGGAATGGCGTCGTCCTCACTCCCCTTCGCGACCAACTCAACGAGCGCACAGGCGGTCCCCTGCTCGCCTTGCTTGGCGCTGCGGCGCTGCTGGTCCTGATCGCGCTCGCCAACACCACCAACCTCTTCCTCGCCCGGGCCATCCAGCGCGGTGGCGAGTCGACGATTCGCGCCGCGCTCGGCGCCAGCCGGTGGCGCCTCGCCCGCGGCATGCTGATGGAGGCGCTCCTGGTGTCGGGACTGGGAAGCCTGTTCGGCTTCGCCATCGCCCATGCCGCCCTCGGAGGGCTTGTCGCGCTCGCGCCGGCGTCGCTCCCCCGCCTCGACCAGGTGCGCATCGACGTCCCGGTGGCCCTGTTCACCGCCCTCCTGGCCACGGCGTTAGGCATGGTCAGCGGACTCGTGCCGGGCGCCTTCATGCACGCCCGCGCCCTTCGTGCCCGGTTGGCGATCGCATCGCGCACTGTGACACGTGGCGCACATGACGCCGTACGGCGCACGCTGGTCGTGGCCGAGCTGTCGCGGGCGCTCCTGCTGCTGTGCGGCGCCGGCATCCTGGTGCAGAGCGTCCAGCGCCTGCTCGCCGTCGACGTCGGGTTCGCCACCCACGATCGCATCGAGCTGGCACTGAGCGCCACCGGAGAACGCTTCCAATCGGACGAGATGGTTCGCGAGACGTGGCGCGCCGTCCACGAGGCGGCGCGCGCCCTCCCCGGTGTCACCTCGGCGGCCCTGACATCGCAGCTCCCGCTCTCGGACGACTTCGACTCGTGGGGCGTACACTGGGAGGTGCCGGCCGCGGATGGTCACGCCTCCGACGGCGACGTCTTTCGCTTCGCCGTCACGGCCGACTACGCCACCACCATGGGGCTCAGGCTCGTCAGTGGCCGCTTTCTCACGGAGGGGGACAAGGCAGGGACCGACCCGGTGGTGGTGATCAACGAGCGACTGGCCCGTCGGCGTTTTGGCGACCAGAGCCCGTTAGGCGCCCGGCTGCGGTTCGGCCCTTCCGACTCACCGCTACGCACCATCGTCGGCGTGGTGGGTGACGTGAAGCACCCGGGGCTCGATGCCGACGGCGGCGGGCAGTTGTACCTCCCCATGGAGCAGAACCCGTTCGCCGACTCCTACGTGCGCCTGGTCGTGCATTCCACGCTCGAAACGGGTGCGCTCATCCGCTCGCTGCGTGAGGCGGTGAACGCCGTGAACAGCGGGATTCCGGTCGCCGAGGTCCGCACCATGACGGCGCTGGTCGACCAGGCCACCGCCCAGCGCCGCTTCGCCAAACGCCTGTTCCAGGCCTTCGCGCTCTCGGCACTCGTCCTGGCGGCGGTGGGCATCTATGGGGTGCTCTCGGGGATGGTGGGAGAGCGGATCCGGGAAATCGGCGTGCGGGCGGCGTTAGGCGCCTCGCGCGAGCAGATCCTCCGCCAGTTCCTGCGCCAGGGCGGTTGGCTGGCCGCGACGGGAGTCGCGCTCGGGGTGGGGGGGACGTGGCTCCTGGGGAGCGCGTTGCGCCCGCTGGTGTACGGGATCTCGCCCCGCGATCCCCTTACCATTGCCATGGTTTCTGCGGGGCTTGCCGGAGTGGCACTCCTGTCCACCCTGCTCCCGGCGTGGCGGGCGTCGCGGATCGATCCCATGACGGCGCTGCGCACCGAGTAGTCGGGCGAACGGATGCGCACCGCCGCCGGGACGGGCGTAGCGCCTCGCCGCCCCCCTCGCCATGTTCGCCCCGTCGTTTCCTCTTCGGTGCGCGGTGGCGGTGCCCCCCACGCGTGCGCCGTTCGTTCATCCCCGCGTCACCACTCATGCGCCCCCGCTTCATCGTCCCCCTGATCCTCACGTCGGTCGCGGTCTCCTGCGGCGCCCCCGCCAACGCCGATTGGCCCGTCTACCTGGGGAGCCACGAGAAGACGCACTACACCACACTATCGCAGATCTCGCCCGCCAACGTCGCACAGCTGCAAGTGGCGTGGCGCTACGACACCAAGGATGCCTTCGAGGGGTCCGAGATGCAGTCCAACCCCATCGTCGTCGGCGGGGTGCTGTACGCCGTGTCGCCCAAGCAGCGGGCCTTCGCCCTGGATGCGGCGACCGGGAAGGAGCTGTGGAGCTTCGACCCCACCGGGGGACACTTCTCGGGGCCGCGCATCCGCTACCGCGGCGTGGTGGTGCACGACGGGCGCGTGTACTTCAACTATCGCCACCGCCTCTTCTCGCTCGACGCCAGGACCGGGCGGCCGGCGGCGGGGTGGGGGAACGACAGCGGGTGGGTCGACCTGCGCGAGGGGCTGGGGCGTCCGGTGGAGGGGCTCTCGGTGAGCGCCAGCACGCCGGGCGCCGTGTACAAGGACATGCTCATCATCGGGACCGCCGTCCCCGAGGCGCTCCCCTCGGCGCCGGGCGACATCCGGGCGTACGACGTCAGGACGGGGACGATCCGCTGGAGCTTTCACACCATCCCGCACCCCGGCGAGTTCGGCTACGACACGTGGTCGCCGGACGCGTGGAAGGTGGCGGGAGGGGCCAACGCGTGGAGCGGGGTGACCGTCGACCAGCGGCGGGGGATGGTCTTCTTCGCCACCGGCTCCGCCTCGTTCGACTTCTATGGCGCCAACCGCCTGGGCGACAACCTGTTCGCCAACTCCATCGTCGCGCTCGACGCCAACACGGGAGAGCGGAAGTGGCACTTCCAGGGGCTGCGGCACGACCTGTGGGACCGCGACTTCCCCGCCGCGCCGGCGCTCGTCACCGTCAGGCGAAACGGGAAGCCCGTCGACGCCGTCGCCCAGATCACCAAGACCGGGCACGTCTGGGTCCTGGACCGCGACAGCGGGGCCGAGCTCTTCCCCAGCGAGTGGCGCAAGATGCCCCCGGCCCTCCTCGAGGGCGACGTGACCGCCGACTCGCAGCGCTTCCCCGTCCTCCCCAGGCCCTTCGCGCGCCAGCAGCTCACCGAGGACATGCTGACCGACCGCACCCCCGAGGCACGCGCCGCGGCGCTGAAGCTCTTCCGCGAGAATCCCACCCCCGACCCGTGGACGCCTCCCAACACCCGGGGGATCATCATCTTCCCCGGCGTCGACGGCGGAGGCGAATACGGCGGACCGGCCTTCGACCCCGAGACCGGGGTGATGTACGTCAACTCCAACGAGATGGGGTGGATCCTGAAGATCGTCCCGCGCGAGGAGCGGTCGCTGTTCGGCGCGTACTGCGCCGAATGTCACGGGGCCAAGTCGACCCCCATCGGGCCGACGCTGGCGGGGGTGGCCAGGCGCCTGACGCGTGACCAGATCGCCAATGCCATCCGCGGCGGCACCGGGCGCATGCCGGCCTTCGCCACCTCGTTAGGCGACTCGGGGGTGGCGCAGCTCACCGAGTACCTGGTGAGCGGCCAGGCCCCCACCATCCTCCCGCTGCACCTCCCCACCTTCCTCAAGTACCGCAACACCACCTTCGACATCTTCCTCGACCACGAGGGGTACCCCGCCATCAAGCCCCCCTGGGGGACGCTCAACGCCATCGACCTCAACTCGGGCGAGACGAAGTGGTCCATCCCCTTCGGCCAGTACCCGGCACTCGTGGCCCAGGGGCTCGGGAACACCGGGAGCGACAACTACGGCGGCGCCATCGTCACGAAGAACGGGCTCCTGATCATCGCCGCCACCACCTACGACAACAAGATCCGCGCCTTCGACAAGGCGACGGGGACGCTGTTGTGGGAAGGGGAGCTCCCCGCCGCCGGCAACACCACGCCGGCCACCTACATGGTGAACGGGAAGCAGTACATCGTGATCGCGTGCGGCGGGGGGAAGAACGGGGCCAGGAGCGGAGGGACGTATGTGGCGTTTGCGCTGCCCTAGGGGCGGCCACGCCGACGCAGTGACTCCCTCCGCCCCGGAATCCGGCGCTCGCCTCCGCTCATCCCGTCCCCCGCTTCCTCCGCCACGCCGCCGGTGACTCTCCCGTTGCCCGCTTGAACGCGCGGCTGAACGCCGCCTCCGACTCGTACCCCACCTTCTCGCCTATCGTGGCGACCTTCTCGGCGGTGCTCGCCAGCTGCTCGGCGGCCAGTTGCAGCCGCCACTGCGCCAGGTACTGCATCGGCGTGAGCCCCACCAGCTCGGCGAAGCGCTCCGACAGCACGGTGCGGCTGCTGTTGGCACCGCGCGAGAGATCGGCCAGCGTCCACTCGCGCGCCGGATGCTCGTGCAACTGCGCCAGCGCCGCGCCGACCACTGGATCGCGCAGCGCCGCCAACCATCCCCGCCGGCTCGCGCCGACAGACTCCATGTGGCGGCGCAACACCTCCACGAACATGAGCTCGGCCATGCGCGTGAGGACCGTGGCGCCGCCAGCACGCTCCCGCCGCGACTCCACCACCGCCTGACGCGGGAAGAGCGAGAGCCATTCTCCCGCGGCACGGGGGACGTGCAGCATGCGCGGCAACGAGCGCAGCAGCGGATTGAACGGATGGCTATCCCACCCCAGGAAGCCGCACACGAACTCCGTACGCCTCCCCATTCCCTCCCCCCTCCCCCCCACCGCTCCCACGCGCACGGTGTCGAGATACCGGGCGGGGCGTGACGTGTGTAGGGAGGGATCCACCCGTCCCCCCTCCGCGCTGGACATGAAGTGCGCGTCACCGTGCGGAAAGAGGATCGCGTCGCCCGCCTCGAGCAGTACTTGCGGCTCTCCAATCACCCCTCCCCAGCAGCTCCCCTCTGTCACGATGTGATACGTGATGAGGTGCTCGGCGCCCGGGAGCACCCTCGGCGTGAGCTCCACCGCCGGTTCCGAGTGTACCGACCACGGGTGTACCGCTTCCACGAGGTAGAAGAAGGCGCCGTCGAGCCGCACGGCACGCAGCACGTCCGAGAGTGGGTCCATGCCAAAAAAGTTAGTGCGTCAGGGCGCGCGCCGCACGCGCGCGCCACTCCCCCGTACGCGCGGGCAACCAATCCGTACGCGAGGCGAAGTCCGCGGCGCACCGCGAACGCGTGGGCAAGAAATGCGTCATCCCGGGCATGGGGCGCTTGGGCCGACGGTGGCACTCTCCTGTCGCGGGCACGACGCCCGCCCAAGCACACACACACTCTGGAGATCCCATGTCGCTGCATCCCACTCCCCCCACCGACGACGCCATCGATTGCGGCGAGCCGGAGGGCGACGTCCGCGTCGCCTCGCGCTTCCGTATCGCCCCGCCACGGAGCGAGGCCGAGCGCGCCAAGCCCCGCAAGTCGCGCCGCACCGACGACTCGGAGTCGTACACCAGCCCCGAGCGTTCCATCTCGGAGCGCTTTCGCGCCCTCGCGCCGACCATCTTCTCGCAGCTCCGCGTCACCGGTCACGCGAGGGGCGAGTTGGCGCTCCTTGCCGGGACCATCGCCATGCTCGCGGTGTTTGTCACCGCGTGCGCCAGCAGCTACGAACCCCCCTCGCCCGGGACCGTCAGGATGGAGGCGAGGCAGGGCGCGGCCAATGCAACCGTCGGTCGGGAGAAGGAGCAGCTCACCCCGGCCCAGCGCGAAGCCATCGCCCTCGTGAAGATGGCAACGGCCAAGTACCACTCCCTCTCCGCCGCCCAGGAGGACGGCTACACCTCGCAGTTTCCCGCCGGGTGCGCCGCGTCACCCGCCGGCGCCCAGGGCATTCACTATCTCGCCCCCGCACGCGTGGACACGATCATCGAGCTGCTGCGCCCCGAGCTCATCATGTACGAGCCACAGCGCGACGGCCGCCTGGAGCTCGTCGGCGTCGACTACGTGGTGCCGTTCGCCGCCTGGCAACACTCCGAGCCGCCCCGACTCCTCGGCGTGCCCTTCATGCGCAACGAGCCGCTGGGGGTGTGGGCGCTGCACATCTGGAACTGGCGATCCAACCCGAGTGGCACTTTCGCCATGTGGAACTCCAAGGTGTCATGCGCGCTTGCCACGCCCTGACGCACGCCCCTCCCACCAACTCCAACTCCAACTCCAACTCCAACTCGCCACCTTTCCATGCCCAAGTACCTCATCGAGCGCCACATTCCCGCACTCGGCACCTTCAGCGCGCAACAGCTCATGGACGTCGCACGCCAGTCCGTCAGCGTGCTCACCAGCCTCGGCCCCAGCATCCAGTGGCTGCACAGCTTCGTGACCCGCGACAAGCTCTTCTGCGTGTACATCTCGCCTAACGTGGACCTCATCAAGGAGCGCGCGCGCCTGGGGGGCTTCCCGTGCGACAAGGTCACGGAAGTCCTGAGCGTGATCGACCCCCTGACCGCAGAGGGGATGATCTGGGGGCCGAAGCACGAGGTCGCGGCGGGCGCCGCCTGACCATCGCCCGGCTGGTGTCCACTCGGGCCCGGCGAGGTCTCGTCCATGACGACGAGATCTCCCCGGGCCCGCCTCACTGCACCACCCACCGCTCGATGCGCGAGCGCAGGAAGGTTAGCGGGACGCTCCCGTCTTCCAGCACCCGGTCGTGGAAGGCGCGAATGTCGAAACGCTCGCCCAGCGCCGACCGCGCCCTCTCCCGTAGCCGCACTATCTCCATCCGGCCGATCATGTACGACGGCGCCTGGCCGGGCCAGGAGATGTAGCGGTCTATCTCGCCTTCGGCGATCGCTGGTGGAAGGACGGTGTGCGTCAGGAGATAGTCGAGCGCCTGCTGGCGGGTCCACCCCCGGGTGTGGATGCCGGCGTCGATCACCATGCGCGCGGCACGGAACGCCTCGCTCGACAGCATCCCCATGCGCCCCAGGTCGCTGGAATAGAGCCCCATCTCGTCGGCGAGTCGCTCGGCGTACAACCCCCACCCCTCGCCGAAGCCCGAGTTGAACAGGTAGCGCGACAGCGGGTGGAGGTCGGTGCGCTCCTTCGCGATCGCCGCCTGCAGGTGATGCCCGGGGATGGCCTCGTGCACCGCCACGTTCTCGGCATCCGCCCGCGGCTTGTGGGTCGGGTCCGACGGGTTGATGAGGAAGATGGCGGGGCGGGAACCGTCGTCGGGGGCTGGCTGGTACTGCCCGGGGGCCCCGGCCTTCTGCCGGAACTCGGGATACGGCTGGATCACGATGTCCGCCTTCGGCAGCCGCCCGAACCACTGCGCCATCGCCGCCTTGCCCCGCGCGATCACCGCCGACGACGAGTCGATGATCTCCTGCGACGTACGGAAGGTGTAGCGCGGGTCGCTGCGCAGCTTCGGCAGGAGCGTTCCCAGCGACTCGCCGGCAAAGCTGCGCGCGGCGATGACCCGCATCTCGCCTTGCACCTGCTCCATCGCCCGCAGCCCGATCGTGTACACGGAGTCGGCGCTGATCGGGACGCTCGAGAATGCGCGCAGCGCGGCGGCATAGCACTGCGCCCCCTGCGGATTGGCCGAGACGCCCAGCGTCTCACGCGCACCCGGGAGGTACTCGCGCTGCAGGAAGTCCCGGTATCGCCGGATGGCGGGGTTGATCTCGCCGGCGATGATGCGCGTCAGCGCCGAGTCGAACGACGCCGTACGGTCGCGTTCGGCGGGCGAGTGGAAGGGCGACTGCGACGGCGGCGGCGCGAGGAGGTTGTCCAACTGCCCGATGACGTTGCGAACGATGACCTTGGGTGAGCTGTAGCCCAGGCGGATCCCGTCACGCAGGTTGGCGATCTCCGTGTCGATGAAACCCGGGAGGGCCCGCGCCCGCGCGAGGGCGGCCGCGCGAAGCGAGTCGGAGCCGACCGGCTGCAGGAGCGCAAGGTCGGTGTAGACCGCCTGCCACCCGTTCACGTACGACGCCACCCCCCACAGCTCCGTGCGGCAGGCGCGGCGCGCGTACTCGCTCTCGAGCGCCTCGCGAAGGACCGCGTAGGTGACTTCCTGCGGCGTCCCCTCCAGGACGGTCGGGTCTATCGCGAGCGTGGCGGCGCGCAGGCGATCGAGTCGCTCCTGGTCGCGGCGCAGCGCCGCCAGGCCGTTGTCGTGGATGCGCGAGTGGTCGGCGGTTTGCACGCCGGAGGCGGTCCCGTCCTCCGGGTAGATGTCCAGGTACGTCGCCCAGTAGGCGTCGGCGAGCGAGTCGACCGGCGCAGGGCGCGTCGCCGACTGTCGTGAGCCGACCCGCCCGCCGTCGCATGCGCCCATGCCGATGCTGAGCGCTCCCGCCACGATCCACGCCAGCGCCGAACGTCCCTGCATGCGCACCATCCTCCTGAGTCGGTGTCCAGGTCCCTCCCCCCACGCCGATGCCCTCATGCTCTCGCCCAGCAAACCTCCGCCTGACGAACGTTGCGGCGCGCACGCCCCGTCAGCCAGAGGCGGCGTGCGACCGCAGTCGACTGCGCCGAGTGAGGCCGAACGCCCCCCTCACGTCGTCGAGCACCGCTTCGGTGACGGTCCGTGAGCGCGCCGTCCCCTCGTCCAGCAGCGCGCGTACGCCCTCCCGGGCGTCCTCGTACTCCGCCCGCCGCGCGCGCATGGGCGCCACCAGCGCCTCGAGCACATCCGTCAGGCGCTGCTTGATCGCCACGTCCCCGAGCCCGCCGCGACGATACCGTGCCGCCAACTCGTCGACGGCATCCCGGTCCGGATCGAAGGCCTGGAGATAGGCGAAGACGACGTTCCCCTCCACGCGCCCGGGATCGCTTACGCGCACATGCCCCGGGTCCGTGTACATCGCGCGCACGCATCGCCGGATCTCGTCGGCGCTCGCCGTGAGGCCGATCGCGTTTCCCAGCGACTTGCTCGCCTTGCGCCCGTCGACGCCGGGGAGGCGCGGCGTGGTGGACAGGAGCGCGCGTCCCTCGGGGAGCACCGTCGCTCCCGCGACCGCGTTGACGCGATGCACGATCTCGTTTGTTATCTCGAGCATCGGCAGCTGGTCGGCACCCACGGGGACGAGCGTCGCGCGGAAGCCCGTGATGTCGGCCGCCTGGCTCACCGGGTAGGAGAGGAAGCCCGCGGGGATCGCGCGCCCTGACCCGGCACCGCCGCCACCCGTGTCGAAACCACGGAGCGCGATCTCGGTCCGTACCGTCGGATTGCGCTCCAGGCGCGCGACCGTGACGAGGTTCAGGTAGAGCACCGTCAGTTCGGCGAGCGCGGGGAGCCCCGACTGCACGGCGATGGTGGTGCGCGCCGGATCGATGCCGGCCGCCAGGTAGTCGAGCGCGACCTCTTCGACGTACGAGGCAACGTGCGCGGCGCGGGCCACGTTGTCGGTCAGCGCCTGCAGGTCGGCGATGAGGAGCGTCTGCGTGACACCGGCCGATTGCAGGGCGACGCGCGAGCGCAGCGAGCCGGCCAGGTGCCCGAGGTGGAGCCGCCCCGTCGGCCGATCGCCGGTGAGAACGACATCATCGGATCGGACGCCGGGGAGAGAAGGTATCGCGCCGACGTCGTGAAGCTCTGGATTGCCGGCGATCGTGGCCGCGAACCGCCCCGTGTGAGGGGGGGAATGCGTGGCTTGGGGGCCTGAGAATGAGGAAAGTCGAGTGGACATGGGACGCCTGCTCCTGAAGTTCGAGTGAGGAGCCGCATCGACATCGGCGCTCGACTGCGTCGTGATCGGGATTTGGTGGAAGACCATCCCCAAACGACGCGGGGTCGCTCGATGTCGAGCGACCCCGGAAGTGCGCGTGGACGGACGTGCGCTAGCGGACCGCTCGTGAAGAGGGCCGCCAGTACCAGGTGATGGCACGTGCGCAGTGTGTCAGCGTCATGAATTCAAGTTACACTGGGCCGGGACGCGTGACAACCGGTCGTATTGGACATGAGGCAACCGGCGGGGTCGACGCCCCACCTGCAGCGTCCGGCACCATGCATGGCGCGCGCCACGCGTCCCTCAGCCATGCGTCACCCGCGCCTCCCAACAGCCCGGCGCTCGCCGGCGTAAGACGGGGAGACCTCCCGGCTGCAGCGTCGTGCACCATCCCCTCCTCTCGCCTTCCGCCCCCCCTCTCCACCACCCATGCGTCTCCTCCCGCTCCTCCTCGTCGCCGGCGCGCTCCAGGCGCAGACCCGCCCCGCCCCCTCCGCGCCCGCGGCACAGGGAGCGCCCCCGCCAGCTGCGACCGACACCGCGCACCGCTATGTGGAGACGTCGCACGTGGCACGCATCGGCGGCATCGAGATCCGCTACACCGCCACCGTGGGGCGCCTGGTGCTGCGCACGCCGGCGGGGAAGCCGCGCGCCCACATCTTCTTCACCTACTACCGCAAGGACGGCGAGGACGCCGCCAACCGCCCCATCACCTACTCGTACAACGGCGGCCCCGGCTCGGCGTCCATCTGGCTGCACATGGGGCTCATGGGCCCCAAGCGCGTGCAGATGGCCGCCGACGGCTTCCAGCCGGCGCCCCCCTACACGCTGGTGGCCAACGAGAGCTCGCCGCTCGACGTGACCGACATCGTCATGATCGATCCGGTGCAGACCGGCTACTCCCGCGCCGCTGCCGGCGAGGAGATGCGCCCCTTCCTGGGCGCGCGCGGCGACGTGCAGTCGGTGGCGGAATTCATTCGCGTCTTCACCACCACCTTCAATCGCTGGCCCTCGCCCAAGTACCTCCTGGGTGAGTCGTACGGCACCATGCGCTCGGCCGGCGTGGCCGCGGAGCTGCAACGCGTGCATGGGATGGAGCTGAACGGGATCGTCCTGGTCTCCTCCATCCTCGACTACCAGACCAAGGGATACGTCCCGGGGAACGACTACCCCTACGCCAACTTCCTCCCGTCGTTCACGGCGTCGGCCTGGTACCACCGCAAGCTCCCCGCCGACCTGCAAGCCATGACGCTCGAGCGCGCCGTCGCCGAGTCGCGCGCCTTCGCCTTCGGCGAGTACCTGACGGCGCTGGCGAAGGGGACGCGGCTGCAAGGCGCCGAGCGCGCCGCCATCGTACAGAAGGTGGCGCGCTTCTCCGGGCTCTCTCCCGAGTTCATCGAGCGGGCCAACCTGCGCGTGACCGACCCACGCTTCCGCAAGGAGTTGCTGCGCGACAAGGGGGTGCACATCGGGCGCCTGGACGGGCGCTACACCGGCGTCGATGCCGATGCCGCCGGCGAGGTACAGGAGTTCGACCCCTCCAACCACGCCCTGTCGGGGCCGTACACCGCGCTCTTCCTCGATTACCTGCGCCGCGAGCTGCGCTGGGAGTCGGAGCTGCCGTACTACACCAGCGGCCAGGTGCAACCGTGGGACTACGCGCCATACACCAACCGGTACCTCAACATGGTCGAGGACCTGCGCTCGGCGATGGCGCGCAACCCCTTCCTCGAGGTGATGGTGGCCAACGGCTATTACGACTTCGCCACGCCGTTCGGCGCCACCGAGTACACCTTCGATCACCTGGGCAACGATCGCTCGTACCACGACCGGGTGACGCTGAAGTACTACGAGGCGGGGCACATGATGTACATCCACCCGGCGCTGTTGGCGCAGCTCAAGCGCGACATCGCCAGCTTCATCCAGTCGACGAAGGGAGGGCGGTAAGACCGAGCGGGCACGGGGCCATCAGGCCATCCTTCTCCCCCGTGCGCATCCCGTACACGCGCACGCGCTCCGTTCCCACGGAGTCGCGCTCGATGGCGACGATGCAGCCCTGCGCGATCGTCGTCACCTGCGCCTTGGCAGGGAGGCGTACGGTCGCGCGCACGCCTCCGCGGTCGCCGACGACCTGCCACACGCGCCACGGCGTCCCCGCGCCATCGTAGGTCTTGATCCAGATGCGCGCGCTGTCATCCGTCACCAGGGTCTCGAAGTAGGGGAACTGATCGACACGCGGCAGTTCCTCCAGCAGGGGGCGCAGCATGCGGCGCGTGCGCAGGAGCTGCAACGCCTCCAGCCGCTCCTCGAACGCCCGCCGCTGATCGTCCAGGCTCGCGTGACGCCGCGTGAGCCCCAGCGGCCACTGGGTAACCGGCGCGCCGTTCAACGAGAGCACGTGCAACGTGGTGCTGTCGGTGCTCGCCACGACGACGTCCTGCAACCGCACGGCCACCCGAGTCGCGCGCCCGAGGGGGACGTCGAGGAAGATGGGTGACCGGCGCGAGAAGAAGTACTCGGTCCCGGCGAAGGTGGCGATCGTATCCACACGTCCTTCGCGAGGGCGGATGCGCAGGACCGACGTGGGCAGCCGCACGAGCCCACCTCCTTCGGGGACCCGACCTCCCGTCTCCACGGTCGCGACGATGACACCGCCCGTGAGGCAAGCCAGCGGCCTCGCGGACGTCACCGCCGCAGGGATGGGCACCTCGTCGCGATAGTTCCACAGGGAGTCGTAGTACACGACCTTCCGGCCGAAGTCCCACGCGGCATAGCCCCCTCCCCAGCACCCTCCAATCCATGTCGGGAGGCGGAATTCGCCCGGACCGCTCCCGTCCCGACCCACCGACCGCACGAATCGCCCGCGCGCATCGAACAGGCGAATGGAGCTGCTGCCGCCATCCACGATCGCGAGATGCTCCCCCTGGTCGATGATCGCGTTGCCGACGCCCGCCAGTAGTGCGGCGGGCTCACTGGTATCGGCTTCGGCCCCAATCGCGAGCCGCAACGTGGCGTCGAGTGGCATACTCGGGTGCGCGTGGATCCGTCGCGTGAGCGTCTCGTCGCGCGAACCACATGCCCCGAGCGACGCGGCCAGCGCGGCCGCCGCGACGCACGCCGTTAGCGGAATGCGGGGCATCGGCACGAACGCATCACCATGACGAGACTCCGGGGCTGGGACGCCCCCAATTCCCGCCACGCGGCCTGGGGTGTCAAGTTCCGCATCACGCCTTCCGAGCGGTTCGACGGAGCCCCCTTCGCGTCCCATGCCACGAGGGGCGCTCGCCATCCGGCACCCCGGCGACCGCCCATCCCGCACCCGCTTGTCGCCCCTGCGACGCCCCGCGAACTTGCCAGCGCACCGCGATGCGCCCCGACGGACCTCACACGGGCGTTCTCCATACACGCCTCGAGCCCAACCCTTCCCCGTACCGTGCCACTCCGCGTCCTTCGTTGGTTTCTCTGCTCGCTCTGCCTCCCGCTAGCCGTTGCCGCCCAGACGCCGTCGGGCGTCACCCTCTCGGGCAGACTCCAGGACGCCGAGTCGAAGGCGCCGCTCCCCTACCTCTCGCTTCAGCTCGTGGCGGAGAAGGACAGCGCGTTCGTCGCAGGAGGGCTGACCGACCAGGAGGGCGCCTTCACCTTCGCGGCGCTCAAGAAGGGGGTATACGTCCTGGTGGCCCGGTCGATCGGCTACCAGCCCCTCCGACAGCGCGTCCTGATCGGTGAGCTGAGTCCCTTCCTCGACCTCGGCCCCATCGCGATGACCCGGTCGCCGCAGGCGCTGGCCGGCGTCGTCGTCACGGGGAGCGCCGATGCCGTCTCCGCGGCCATGGACCGCAAGAGCTTCACCGTCGCCGACAACATCAGTCAGTCGGGCGGTTCCGTCCTCCAGGCCATGAGCGCCGTGCCGGGGGTGACCGTCGGACAGGACGGCAAGATTCTCCTCCGCGGCAGCGACAAGGTCGTCGTCCTCATCGACGGCAAGCAGACCGCACTCACCGGCTTCGGCTCGCAAGCCGGCCTGGACAACCTCCCCGCGTCGGCGCTCGAGCGCATCGACGTCATCAACAATCCGTCGGCCAAGTTCGATGCCAACGCCAGCGCCGGTATCATCAACCTCGTTTTCCGCAAGGAGGAACAGCGCGGCTTCAACGGCAAGCTGGGCGTGATGGGCGGTGCGGGCGCGCTGTGGGAGAAGAAGGCGAACCTCCCCACCATCCGCCCACAGTACCAGGGCACGCCCAAGTTCAACCCCTCGGTCGGCGTCAACTACCGCAACGGCAAGACCAACTCCTTCCTGCAGGCCGACTGGCTCTATTCCCCGACGCTCAACAAGAACGAGTTCGCCACCCGCACCTACGACGACGGCACCGTCATCGTCCAACAGGTCAAGCGCAACCGCCGCACCGACTACGCCACCCTCAACGCGGGGGTGGACCACGCCATCGATGAGCGCAACACGCTCCACGTCGCCGGGCTGTTCAACCGCGAGAAGATCCTCGACTACGGCGACAACCCGTACTTCGACCAGACGTTGCAGACCCGCTTGCGCCTGTGGCAGTTCCTGGAGGACGAGGTCAAGTACACCGCGTTCGGCACCGCCTCGCTGGTGCACAGGTTCCCGCAGGCCGGGCACACGCTGACCTTCACCAGCAATTACTCCTTCCACCGCGAGGACGAGCAGTACTTCTTCACCAACACGCTCCCTTCCTTCACGGGGCGCGACGCGTTCAAGCTGCTCTCCGACGAGCACGTCGTGGACCTCAACGCCGACTACGTCAAGCCGCTCCGGCAGGGGCGTCTGGAGGCGGGGTTCAAGGGGCGCTACCGCTCCATCCCGGTGAACATGCGCTTCTTCCCGGGCCAGAACTCTCCCATCGACACGGGAGCCGGCGGCTGGGCGACCTACCGCGAGACCATTCCCGCCGTGTACGGCAACTACGTCTTCGAGAGCGAGCACGTGGAGCTCGAAGGGGGAGTCCGCATCGAGGCCGTGCACGTCGACTACGACGTCAACCCGGGCCATAACACCTACAAGAGCGACGGCTATCGGTATTTCCGGCCGTTCCCCAACCTGCGCGCCGCCTGGAAGTTCGACGACGCCAACAAGCTGTCGCTCTTCTTCAACCGGCGCGTCGATCGCCCCAATGAGGTCGACATCCGCATCTTCCCCAAGTACGACGAGCCGGAGCTGATCAAGGTCGGCAACCCCGGGCTCCAGCCGCAGTATGCCACCTCCATGGAACTCGGCTACAAGACGAGCTGGGCAACGGGGAGCCTGTACACCGCCGCCTATCACCGCATCGTCGACGGCACGATCACCCGCATCGCCACGCAGCCTCCTGGCAGCGTGCTCCTGTACAACGTCTTCCAGAACGCCGGGCGCAGCTGGAGCACTGGGGGCGAAGTGGTCTGGCAGCAGTTGGTCGGGGCGCAGCTCTCGCTCAACGCCAATGCCAACGTCTACCGCCGCATCATCGACGCGTTCTCGGTCGTGAACCGCTACCCGGTCCCGGTAACGTACACGGCGTCGCGCGAGCAGCTCACATCGGGCAACGTCAAGCTCAACGCGACGCTCACCCTTCCACGCGACTGGCAGTTGCAGCTCTCCAACATCTACCTCGCCCCCGATCTCTTCCCGCAGGGGCGCATGGGGAGCCGCTACCTCCTCGACGCCGGCGCGAAGAAGAGCGTTCTGCGAGGGAGGGGCGAGATCGTCGTGAACGCCACCGATCTGCTCAACACCAACCAGGTCGAGCGTACCATCCGCGGCACCAACTTTCGCCTCGTCAGCACGGACTACCTGGAGACGCAGGTCATTCGTGTGGGCTACAACTGGAAGTTCTAGCCGAATGAGCCTCACGGACGACGACTACTGGATGCGGCGATCCCTGGAGCTGGCACGCCAGGCGCTGGCGGCACACGAGACTCCGGTGGGAGCGCTCGTGGTGCGCGACGGTCGCGTGCTCGGCGCGGGGCGCGAGCGGACCCGCGAGCGCCTCGACCCCAGTGCCCACGCCGAGGTCGAGGCCGTACGCGAGGCATGCACGGCCAGCGGGTCGCTCCACCTCGCCGGGGCCACACTGTACACGACCGTGGAGCCGTGCGTGCTCTGTGCCTACGTCATCCGGCGCACCGGCATCGCGCGTGTGGTCTACGGCACCGTTGCCGGCGCCGTCGGCGCAGCGTGCGGCACGTGGCCGTTGCTCGCGGACGTCACGGCGTTTCCTGGGACGCTCCCTCCCGAGGTGCACGGCGGGATCCTGGCGAAGGAGTGCGCGGAGTTGCTCGCAGTGCGCCGGCGAGAGCGCGAGCGGGCGAAGGGCGGCGAGTGAGGGAAGCGTTGCGCTGCAACGTTCAGCGCTGTTCGACTGACTCGCGCGTGACCCCCGCCTAAGGCTCGCGCGCGCTCGTCCGGCGCCTGGACGCGGCGAGTCCCAGCAGGCGGCGGAACTTCGGGCATGCCATGTGGTCTGCGGCGCGGCAGGCAGCGGCGTGCCGCAGGCCGTCGCGCATCGCGGTCATCTGGCGGATGCGCGCGTCGATCTGGTCCGCCCTCGCGGCGAGCAGCGCACGGTCCACGCGAGGGGAGCCATCGGCCGCGAACATCCGCGCGATCTCGTCGAGCGTGAGGCCGGCCGACTGCCCCAGCGCGATCAAGGCGAGCCGCTCGAGCACCCCATCATCGAAGGTGCGGCGCAGCCCCGTCCGGCCGACGGAGCGGATCAGCCCCTTCTTCTCGTAGTAGCGCAGCGCCGACGCCGGCACTCCCGTCCGCCGCGCCACCTCGCCGATGTCCATCCCGCCTCCTTGACCTAAAGTCGACTTCAATTTGTACACTCCCTTCGCATGGAGTGCAACTCAGTCGACCGGAGGACGTCTTGGACTATCTCATTCGCACGATCGCCATCGGGGTCATCGCCACCGCGGTCACGGACCTGTGGGGGCTGGCGCGCCGACGATTGCTCGGCTTCCCTCGCCCCGACTACCGGCTGGTGGGGCGCTGGTTCGCCTACATGCCCCGCGGCCAGTTCCGCCACGACGCGATCGCCGCGTCGCCTCCCGTGCACGGCGAGCACGTCATCGGCTGGGCGATGCACTACCTGATCGGCATCACCTTCGCAGCGGTGCTCACCGGCATCTGGGGACCCGAATGGATGCGGCACCCGACCATCGGCCCTGCCCTGACGGTCGGCATCGGGACCGTGGCGGCGCCCATGCTGCTGATGCAACCGGGGATGGGGGTGGGGGTCGCCGCCTCCCGAAGCCCGAGGCCTGGCGCGGCCAGGATCCAGAGCTTCCTCACGCACCTCGTCTTCGGCCTCGGGCTCTATGCGGCCGGATGGGCCACACTCCTCCTCGCGTCACCCGCGCGCTGAGCGCACGACCTGACTGAAACCCTTCCCCGTTGCCAACTGGAGACCGTCATGCGCATTCCCGCCCGCTTTGCACCCGTCCTGTTCAGCGCCCTGCTGTCGGCCATCATGGTCTGCATCGTCTCGGCGTTCGTCCTGATCACCTCACGTGGATTCCATCCTGGACTCCCTGAACAGTGGGTGCGCAGCTGCCTCACGACGTGGCCCGTGGCCTTTCCCACCGTCGCCATCGTCGCGCCGTTCGTGCGGCGCGTCGTGGCGAGTGCGACGGGTTAGGCGCGGCCGCCAACCGTCCCGCGACTGCCGGGGGGGGCATGGCAACGAAGCGCTCGCCCGTCGCCCCGACCGACACCCGCCTCGCACTCCCTCGGCTCGCTGCCGGGGGAGTGCGCCGCCTTGTCTCAGGCAGCCGCCAGCCGCCCGTCGCCGAGGAACTCCTCGACGAGCGAGGTCCGACTCGGGCGCCAGCCGAGCAGCGCCTGCGTCCGGTCCGATGAGATGCGCTGGTTGATCGCGAGCGCGTCGGCAAACGCCCCCAGACGATCGCGGGCCTGCGCGAGCGTGGCCGACTCGAACGAACGCCCGCCGCGCCGCGCCGCACCGAGGAGCGCGACGTCGCGCATCGTGGCGACGAGGGCGATACCATGGAGGATCGCACCGGCCGGGGCGCCGAGCGCCCGTACGTAGAGGTCCGCGAGATCGCGCACATGCACCAGCGCCCAGTGCTGCGCACCGTCGCCGACAACGGGAAGCTCACCCTGAGCGACCGACTCCGGAATCCCGCCATGCTCGCCGAAGACCACGCCGGGGCGGAGGACGATGCCGCGCATTCCGGGTGCCGCGAGAATCTCCTCCTCCAGCGGACCGCGCCAGGCGACCAACTCCACCGGGTTGCGCGCCCAGGTCTCGTCGGCCATGCGATCGCCCGTGTCGCCGAGCACCCACGCGCCGCTGGTGAGGACGAACGGCTTCCCGCTCCCCTCCAGGGCGTCACGGATGGCGCGCGACGCGGCAATGTCGGCCTCCGCCGCATCGGGCGATTGCGTGCTGGCGGCGTGAATCACCGCGTCGGCATCGCGCGCCAGCTCGGCCAGCCCGCGTGGGTCGCGCAGGTCGCCGTTCACCGGCACCCCGCCGCGCGCGCGCACACCCCGCGCCGCCTCCTCCGAGCGTACGACGCCGCGCGGTTCGTGCCCCGCTGCTCGCAGCGCCCGCAGCACCGCTCCCCCGATGTACCCGGTCCCGCCCGTCACCAGCACCCGCATGTGCCCCTCCTTGCAAGTTGTGAACTATTGATGTTTCCACCACGTGTTCGTGCGTCCGGAGCGGGGTGTCGCCGCACCAGCCGTCGCGATCAGTCGGTCACCATGTCGCAGAGCCGCGCCAGCTCATGGCGCTCGGCGGCCGTGAAGCGCTGCGTCATTCGTTCGTGCACGACAGCGACCTCGGGCTCGAGGGCATCGAGCAGGGCGAGCCCCTTCCGGGAGATGCACGTCAGCGAGAGCCGGCGATCCTGTGCCGACCGCTGCCGCTGCACGAGGTTCCGCGCTTCCAGGCGATCGAGGAGCCGGGTGACGTCGGACGCGCGGTAGATCATCCGGGCGGAGATCTCGTAGCGCGGCAATCCCTCCGCCCCGGCGCCGCGGAGGATCCGCAGCACGTTGTATTGGTCGTGCGTGACGTCGTGGCGCTCCATGAGCTCGGAGAGCGCGCGATGCAGGCGGCCGGAGGCCATCAGCAGGCTCACCATCGCCTGCTGAGTCGTGCCGTATCGTCGTGCCGTGGCCGCCATGGTCTCTCCGCTCCGGGTCGTGGATATTCCGTGTTGATCACACACAATAATGCGCACCTGCGGGCGCCGCAATGGGGCGCGCGACGGCGACGGGCTGCGGCGCGGGGGCGTGGTCGCGCGTGGGGGGAGCTCATGGAGAGCCGCGATGGCGCGGCCACTCCCGCTAATCGGCAACTAATCGCCCAGGGCGATCATCCCCGATCCCATCGGTGGCGGCCTGCAATCGGGCTCGGAGCACCGCGCCGGACTCACTCCCCGCAGCAGGTGCCAGATGCGTCCCCCGCTCGCATGTATCGCGCTCGTCCTCGCCGCCCTCCTCCCCTGCGCGGCCCAATCGCAACGCCCGTCGAGTGCCGCGCTCGACAGCACGTCGCGCCGCTGCCTCGAGGTCAGCTGGCTCAGTGCATCGGCCACGTGCGAAGGGCGTGTGCTCAACGCGGCCGGGCTCTCGCTCGTCGGCGCCGGCGCGGGGGCGCTGGCCGGTTTCGTGGGAGGCGCCGTCTCGCCCTCCCGCTGCCTCGGCCACGCGGAGAAGAGCGCCGTGCACGGGGCGATCGCCGGGGCGGCGCTGGGCGGCATCGGTGGCCTGGTCACGCGGCACATCAGCCGCCACGAGCGCGCCGCCCGCGACCAGCACGCCCGCGCCGCCGCGCAGCGCGCCCCGGCTCGCCCATGGTCGTGGCGCGACGTGCGCCCGGCGGTCGTGGCGTTAGGCGCGGTGGCGGTGACCGGCGCCGTCATCGGCGGCGTGCAGGGACAGCGCTCGCCGTCGCCGTGCACCGGGGGCATCGCGGGCGGTGCGGCGACCGGCGCCGGAGCATACGCCGCCGGCGGGGCCACGACGGTGTTGGGGACGATGCTGGTGGTGCGCTTCCTGTTCTGAGCGCCGGGGGGCCGGCTTCCCATGGCCCAGCGCGAGGACCGTGCGCGGCGATCCAGACGTTCCTCCGGGGCAGCCCTCCGCGCCACCGCCCGTTAGGTGCCGACGCGCTGCTCCCGCTCTTCCGCGCGAAACCAGCCGCGCAGCATCCACGCGACCAGCGGGAGGAGGACCGCATACCCGAACACCCCGACCAGCTGCAGCCGCATGTCGCCAACGAGGGGGCCGATCAGCCCGGCCAGGCACAGCGCCCCGGTGACCCGGAGCCAGGGGCGCAGCCGCTGCGATGTCCGGTCAGCCGGCAGGGCGCCGGCCGCGAGCATGAGTGCGAGGCCGAGCAGAAGGTCCCAGGCGAGAAGCTCGATCGCGTACGTCGCGTAAGCTCACTCGAGTGCGCGGCCATCGCGGCGCGGTGCAGCCAGACAACGCACGGTGCCGCATTCGCCATTGGCGTAGGAGCAACACAGACACTCTTCCCCTGCACGACTGGGGTCCGAGGCCACGCCTTCGCCACTCGCGCTATCACCGGACGACGCGCACCGGGGCACTTGCGTCAGTAGTACTCCCGTCGCCAAGCTGGCCGACATCGTTCGCACCCCAACAATAGCCTTCGCCGACCGGGGTCACACCGCATGCGAATGCGTTGCCGGCGCTTACCTCGTCGAACATGTGACCGCCGGACACAGCGATAGGCGTCGAGCTGCACGGGAACGCGAAGACGCCAGAATTGCAGCTCTCGGCGGCCACCCCACCCAGCTCTCCGCGCACGTTCGCCCCCCAGCAGTAGGCGACGCCTGCGGTGGTGACCCCGCACGTGAAGGAGAAGATGTTGTTCCCCTTGGCCGGTCGGATCATGCTGAAGGTCAATCCGCCGCTCACGGGGCTGGGTGCCGACGCACCGAGGAAGGTGCCGTGACCGAGCTGGCCCCAGTTGAAGGCCGATGGCCCCCAGCAGTAGGCCGCGCCACCACTCGCGATCCCGCACGCGTGAGCGGCCCCAATGGCGATGGACTGGAACGGAGAACTCGTCGACACCGGGGTGGGACTCGGCGCGTTGACAGTGGTGCCGTTCCCGAGTTGCCACAACTGGTTCCACCCCCAGCAGAGCGGTTGTCCCCCAGTCGCTAAGCCGCAGGCGGTCCAGAGTCCTGCACTGATGGCAGAAAATGTGTGACTTCCTGAGACCTGCAACGGAGCGAGAGCGCACGGCCACGGACCGGCGTAGTAGCCCGCGCACATCGCCGGCGCCGGTGCTCCGAGACCTCCGAGGTCGACTCCGACGCGGCCTCCTGCGCCCCAGCAGTACGCCACTCCCGACGTCGTGGTACCGCAGGTGCCGTACGCACCCACATCGAGCGACGCAAAGACCCATCCACCGGAGACTCGCGATGGCACGAGCCGATCAATGATCGTGCCATCGCCCAACTGGCCGGAGTTATTCCCTCCCCAGCACCAGACCTCACCACCGGCGGTCAGGCCACACCCGTGCCACTCACCGACACCGATCGACGTGAAGGTCTTGCTTGTGGACACCAGCGTTGGGTGGACGGTCGCGATCGTAGTCCCGTTGCCCAATTGCCCGGCGTCATTTCGTCCCCAGCAGTAGGCATAGCCTCCAATAGCCAGCCCGCAGGCGAAACCGCTACCCGCACTGATGGACTCGAAGAGCAGCTCGTTGTTTGTCACGGCTTGGCCGAGCGCCACCAGCTCCGCCGCCTGGGCGGCAGTCAGCAGTCCCGCCTGCACGAAGGCCTGCAGTTGGTTCGCGAGCGCCTGAAGGATTCCCGCCGTGGCCGGCAGGTTCTGGCTGCCGTGGGCCATTGCGGCACGGGCAGAATTGACTTTCGCGATCAGGCCATCCCCCTGGCCGGTGTTCAGCAGTCCGCTGCCTACCCAGCCCTGAGCGAGCGTGACCATTCGCGCGAAGATGGCGAACTGGTCCGGGACGACAGACAGTGACGGGGGATCCAGCGGTAACCGCACGCGCACGTCCGGGGCCGTCGACACATCCCTGCATCCTGCAAGCACGACCGTGAGCACCAGCCCGCCTGTGACGCTGCGCCGCATATGCCCTCCTCGTGGCTTCACATCCTCCCCAGCGGCCGGCGCTTCCGTCTCAAAAGCGGATGGCGCCGCTCCATGTCGACCGCCCAATCCTACAATCCCTGCCGCCCTCGTCAAGTCGGCGCTCAGGCATTGACCAACTGCGCCATGCATGTGCCTGCTTCGGTCTCGAGGACTGGGCGGTCTTACCATCGTCGCCCACCAGTGGGCGAACGCATCCGACCCCGACGAGGGAGCCCTGTGAGCGCCGGCCATTGGTCCAGCGCCCTGGCGGTCAATCGTGACCCCGGCGTCCTCGCCCTGCGCTTTCCGCAAGCGGTCGAGCGCGCGCTCGCCGAATGTCATGCGCGCGGGCTCGCCGCGTTCGCGCTGATGGGCTTTCGCTTACCAGGACTGCAGGCGTGTTAGCACCGGCGCAGAATTGCACAGGATCACCGGCGAGAATTGCACACTCCGGGATCCGCTCCGCCGGCTGGTGCTTTGAGAGTGTGCGGTAGACACCGATCCGACCTCGCCTCGCACCTACGGCACGTACGTGCGATGGAGAATCACCCCTCCATCGCCCACGGCCCAGACGTCGTCATCCCCGAACCCCCAGATGGACACGAATGTCGATGACGTCGACGTGCCCTCGACAGACCACTGCGTGCCGTCGAAGTGCAGGATCTGCCCTCCCGACGACGTCCCCCAGACGCTGTTCGCGGCGCTCCCCCACAGTTTGTGGACACAGCAGGCTCCACCCAGCGATGGCAGTGGCACTTCCGACCAGGTGGAACCGTTCCACCGAAGCATGACCGGCTGCGCCGGCGAGCCCTTGTAGCCGCCCGCCCAGACGTCGGCCGCGCTGGCCGCCCATACCGTCCCGAGTCGCTGGACGGGCGGTGTCGGCGCAGCCGCCCACGAGACGCCGTCGTAGTGCATCGTGGCGATACCCCCGCTCGCGTCGCCAACAGCCCAGACATCGGAGGCGCTCGTCCCCGAGAAGTCGTCGATGGCGCGATTGAACGGACTCGAGACCGTGCTCCACTGCGCTCCGTCGAAGCGCATCAGGAACCCGCCGTCGCCGCCCACCCAGACGTTGTTCGAGGCGGTCCCCCAGACACCTCCGTTGCCGACGCTCGTGGACTGCGTCCATTGGTGGCCGTCGTAGTGGTAGACGGCATATCCGCCGCCACCAACCGTGTACGCCGTCGCCCAGATGTCCGTGCTGCTCGCGCCCCACACGCGGACGAGACTTCGGGAGATGGTGTTCGCCACCGACGTCCACTGCACGCCATCATAGTGCAGGATGGTCCCGTATTCGCCAACGGCCCAGACATCGTCCGGGGCAGCGCCCCATACGGCATGGAGCGGCTGCATGGTCGGACTCGGCACCACCACCCACTGCAGCTGACGAGATTCCACCGTCACCCGCGCCGCGCCGCGGACCGTGGCGGCGGCCGACTTCATGTCGGTCTTGGCCGTGATCGTGACGGGCCCCCCTGCCCTACGCCCCAGGACGACGCCAGCGGCGTTCACGGTCGCGATCGTCGGGTCGCTGCTGGACCATTTGAAGACGGCGTCCTGAACCACGCCACCGTCGCGATTGTACGCGGTCGCCGTCAGCTGCTGCGTGGCATCGACCCGCACGGTGGCGGGGTTGGGCGTGACGACGACGGAGACGATGACGCGGGCCGCCGGGTTGCCCCCCTTGGCCGCGTATGCGGCGTCCGATCCCGGCACCAAGCCCGGCGGGAGCCCGGAGTCGGGGGAGCAGGCGGCGGCAAGAAGCGCCAGCGACACGGCGGCAGCGAGCCGGGTCGCGATTGCGCCTGCACTGGGCGCGACGCGAAGCTTTCGTTCTTCGATCATTGGTGGGTGATCCTCGAGGGTTAACGCTGAACGACGAGGTACCGAACTGTGCCATTCGGGCGTCAATCGGGCGTTAACCGAGGGATCTCTCGACGTGGGGCCGCACTCGACCTCGCACGAGGAGGCTATGGGGAGTTTCGACCCGCTGGAGCGCGGCCGACGAGTCGAACGCGTCGTCACCTGCCGTCGCCTAACCGAGCCAGCCCACGGTCAATGAAGTGACGGCCGCTCGCACGTTTCGCCTCGGCGTCGAGGACGTCGATGACGGTGTTGCTTGTCCGTTCCACCCTCACCCCTTAGCCCGAGGCGTGAGGTCTCACGTGGTGGGGAACTGGAGACGATCGTTGGTGGGGATTATCAGACGATCGTAGACCCCTCATCGTGCGACCTTGGGAAGGCCGACGAAGACGACGCTCCTGAGGCACATCGCAGGGCGGCGAAGCGACATCTGTACACGCTGGTCTGCAACATTCCCGACCGACACCGTATCTGTACGGGCGTCATAGCCGATGCGCCGGGTCGTCACGACGTACTGGCCTGGATGCAGGGAGTCGAACCGAGAATCGCCGCGCGCGTCGGTCGAGGCGCGGCGAACGGGCGAGGCGAGGCGCAATACGGCGGCATCGAGGGCCGCGCCCGTCAGTCGGTCCCGAACGTTGACGAGAAGCGTGCCCGGGGGCAAGGAGTCCGTGATTGAGGTTACGAGCGGCTGTGACGGGCCCGAGTCGCCGGGGATGCAGTCGTCCGTCGTCGGTCGGGACGACGGAGTGGTGCGACATCCGGAGAGGAGGACGACCGCGAGTGTAATGCTCCAACTGAGACGTGGCGTGGCAGTGCGAGGTCGGCCTGACGTTGGCATCTGCTGCGGACACTCCCCATGATGCGGCCGCGCAGCGATGCGCCTCAATGACGTGGCCGACGGGAGCAACTCCTACGAGTTGTGCGCACCGTCTCGTGGACTTGGGTGCGTGACCATCGGGCGGCGCGCTCACGCACCTCAGGCGAGGCCCGGTTCGCTCTCCTCATGGCTCCAGCCTCCTAAAGACTGGAGCCTCCGGTAAGGCCGGGGCGGTTCAGGCGGCATCTTAGATGGTAGGTTGGCGACTGCAGCACCTGCGCTCGGCACATCAATTCGACCGCCACATGGGGCGACCCTCTCGCGGGAGACGAACACGTCCTTCTCCCCGGACTGGCCCGTGGTCGTGGCAGCGGCCGCCGGTGTGAACGCTGCCGCACTCGGGTCGACGGTGCTCGACTACCACCTCATGCAGCAGTCACGGGCAGCATCGCAGCCAGCTAGAACCCACCGAAGGTCTTAGAATCCCACGCCGTCGCCACGATCCCGGCGCTCGTTCTCGCGCACAGGCGGCACGTTTCCGGAGCACGCGTATACGAATGCGCGAAAGACGAATTTCGTGAAGTAGCCACGATACAGGTAGTAGTAGCGAAGCAGGAGCACGAGCGACAAGAGGAAATACCCGTAGGACAATGCCGCCAACACCCGCACATCGAAACTCTCAGGAACGACAAACGCGTCACGGTGCAGCCGGTACCAGAACCACGAGTATAGGAAGGCCGCGAAGAATGCTGTGGCAAGATTGCGCGCGAACCCATAGAGCGTCTGCCAGTTGGCGATTCGCGACCACGTGGACCGCGACGTCTCGAGTACGTGCGCGTAGCTGAGCCAGAAGTTGTTGGTACCCGCCAACATCGGATCCAAGTCGAACCGTTCCCTGAACCTGCGGATGTACAGGTCACGGAACTCCGCATCGAAGGTTCTTCGCGTACCCATCACTCCCGCGATCAATCGCGCGACGCCGTCATATGGCTTCGCGGCGTTTACCAGCAGCCACTCCATCAGTCGACCTGGACCTGACCCGGTTTGATGGACACCTCACCAGCCCCAAATTGAGGGCGGAGGTGTTCAATGGCAGCACGACGGAAGCAGACCGCAGGGGACCAGCG